>JAYUCD010000077.1:0-19148 GCA_043740515.1 Bdellovibrio sp.
TAACCGATGAGACATGTGCCACTCAAATCAAAATCAAAGAAAAGAAAATTAGCAAAGAATTGCCATTGAATAAATTAGTCAAAGTGGATTTGGGGATTCTCAAGTCTGGTGAGATTAAATTTGCTTGTGGCATGGACATGATCTCGGGCCATGTGATCGCTCAGTAATAAATAGCATCACTGTTCAGACTTCATTGGCAAAGCGCATTCACTGAAAGTAAAATCTTTTCGGCACTGCATGGATTCTCGCAGCGGTGCTGACAGTATTTCCTGAAACCGAGAAAAGCCATCGGTGTGTGGATCATTGGAATAATCGCTCTCGATCTGGCTCTCCTCTGGGAAACGACTTTTGAGAGAAGGCTCGCTGCAAAGCCAAGAGACCGATGCCAAAAGTTTTCCCCGGCGATCTGAAACCTGCGGAAATCTTTTCATGTACTCGGCCACCGCAGCACTCCCCATCACATCAGCGAATCGCTCAACAGGCGAGGAAGCAAATCCTTCTTTGACCAAAAATTCGTTGCTTGAGAATTGACCACTGACCTGCAACATCTTGGTATAAACTTGCTCGGTCATTGCCTTAGAAACCTCAATCGCTTTCTTGAAAGCTTCTGAGTTATTCAATTTCTGACAAGAGTACTCGGCCGTGAAGTAAGTAAGAGAATTGATCTCATCCTCCGGCGGCTCTTCTTCTTTGGTCCATAAAAAATACTGGCAAGGATCCAAGTAATAAGGATTTTTGACGAGCTTACCATTTCGCAAAGGCAATTGGTCTTTGATGATTCGCAGGAAAAAACTTCCACCAGCCAAAGACGAATAAATCGAAGTGGTCATATTTTTTGCAATGCGAGAATAATCTTCTCCGGTTGGCGTTTTCAACACCGGTCTTCTTTTCAAACACTGATTGGTCTCCTGCAGCTCTGGTTTGAACTGACCAAAAATCGCCAACCTCTCTGGTAACTTTTTTTTGAAGTCTTCCCATTGGTCACATTCGATTTTCTTTTCCTGGCAAACCTGGCGACGAAGGCCACTCTGTTTTTGCGCTAACTCTGATTTCATTTTGAAAAGATAGGTGAATCTGGAGACATCGAGAGAATGTCCCAGTTCATGCGCCAAAGTCTGCAAGATATCTTCGCTATTAAAATCTCCGGCACAAACTGTGATGATGTTCAAATATTTGTAGTAATAAGCATTCGCCGTGGTGCTGGAGCATTCGTAATCAGCGATTTCAGGTATCGATCCCGGCAAAACCAATTTCACCGATTGAATTCTTTCATGAAACTGCGCACGTGTCTCTCTGTCGATGTCCAATCTGTCGATCACCTGATTATAAGCTTCTTGGAGATGTTGGAAAGTCTCAATGACCTTAGCCCAATTCTTATCTTCTTTCCAAAGAGCTTTGGAAACTTGAGTGAGCAAATTTCGCCGCTCTTTTTGATATTCAATATCGTATTCGGGAGGCATCTCTTTGTTTCGAATCTGATGAATTCCTGGATATTTTCGCTTCATTCGTCCCAGCACCGTTTCATCCAGTGCAGATTCCCAAATTCTGTCGACCTCACTGTTCAAACGATCATAGCGAACTCGCTCATCAAAAGACATCAACTGCAAAGGCGGCCGATCGAGAAGCTCAGCTAATTTTTTAAAGTAGTTCAAATCTTTGAGGCCCGTTCGCAATTCTTTTGGCAGAAAATCTTTTCTTGCCACTTTGGCTTTGGCGTAGTGATAGACAACTTGACTGAAATCGTTGTTAGTTTCCCCTTGCAGAATTTTGATATTGCCCTTGGGTCGAATGACTTCCAAATTTCCCAGAGCCGAAGGATCATACAAAAATTTGCAATAAGCGCTGGTCATCTCCAAGCAACCTAAGTTCGCATTGTTCTCGACTTGAAAACTGGAAAGTGGGCGCGGCACAGGCCCCGAGCTGACACAGGCGGCGAGAAAGATAAAAGCTAAGAAAATGGAGCGCGTGCGAATTTGAGCCATCCTCTTCAGCTTATCTGGAGTAAATTTTGGCTGCTATTTATTTCAGTGGAAAGAGTTTCGCAGGACCCCTTCGATTCCTCGGCCAAACTCAAGCGGATCAGCCAGAGTTGACTTCACGCAGCTTAGAGATTCAGCCAGGTTGACCTGAGCTTATCTTCTCGGTCGAATCAAACATGCGCATTCGTCAAATGGGTTTTTCCTCGCGGCTCAAGGCCCACAAAAAAATTCTCACCTTGGAAACTTTAAAATTTATTGTCGAGTATCTGAAAGACGGCGACGCTCGCCAGTCGGCTCTAAGGTCTGGCGTGCCTGAAACATATGCCTCTCGCCAAGGACAATGGCTGAAAAAGCATCCCATCGTCCTGCAGTGCTTGGAAACGGAATTGGACCCTCAAGAGCAAAGAAAATTACAAAAAGCGCTGGCTGAAATCGATCATCAAATGAACTTGTGTCAGGAAATCCTTGGCTGGTCCGAGAGATCTGAGGGAAGCTAAAAGAAATTCTGCGATCAGTGCTTTGGCTGCTTGCCGAGGACTTCATTGCAGGCACTTTGCGATGAAAAATAATGCTTCCAGGCCATGGTTGTGGTTTCAGGATGGGCATCGAACTTCAGTTCCTCGGAACCTTTGTAAGTTTTCATATTTGAAAATTCTTTTCGCCGCTTCAAGCGTCCGGGGACCTTCCCCTCACCGTCGCATGCCGCCTGACCGTGCTTGCCCCCATCGTCAAAAAAACTAAAGGCGCGGGCCTTGGACCGTCCTCGGGCGAAACTGACCTCGGTGCCTAGGACAGTAGCTAAGATCAAAACTGCTGCGAGTGGGAAATGAATAGCTCGGTGCACATGAACTCCGTTGAAAAGCTCAAAATACCGAGCAATTGACTCGCCGTCAAAAACTGCTCACGAGCTAAGGACCATGGTCCAGAAAGAACCAGGATAGAATAGGCTTGTCAAATGCCGCACCTCATATCATAAATAGTGAGGGTGGTCCTCACGAAAACCTCAGTATAAACGGTAACTTATTTAGCATTAGTTGGAGATTATGGCAGACTTTCATCATCTTGGAAAATACCTCAAGCAACGACGTGTAGATTCAAATTATAGCCAGGTCGAACTTGCCGATAAGCTGGGCTTTAGCAGTGGGCAGTTCGTGTCCAACTGGGAACGTGGCGTTTGCGCGCCGCCTGGAGACACGTTGCATAAACTGATTGGGATGCTGAAATTGGATCGAGAAAAGATTGTCGAGGCGATGATCGAAGACTCTGTGATTGAAATCCGCGCTAAGGTTTTCGCCAAGCCAGCTCGAACGCGAAAGTAATTTTCTCAATTGCGCATATCGGTCCGGTCGGGAATGGGTTGAAAGAACTTTGCCTTTTGCAGGAGGCTGAAGCACACTTTTTCCCATTATGAGCTCGCCCCTCGCACTAGAAACTTCACCGAACAAGCAAAAACCTTTTTTGCGTGGACGCTTTCACGAAGCCTCCTTCTTTTTTGGCCTTGGGGCCTGCGCCATGTTGATTGCAGTGGCTCCTTCTTCCCGGGCCGTCGTCGCAGCACTTGTCTACAGTTTGTGTTTGGCTCTTTTATTTGGAGTCAGCAGTCTTTATCATCGCAACTATTGGCCTGAAAAATCCCGGCGCCTTCTGCGCAAGCTCGATCATGCCGGAATTTATGTTTTCATTGCCGGCACTGCCACTCCGATTTGCCTGATCGGCCTCAGCTCGTCGGATGGCTTGAAATTGCTTTCAATCTTTTGGGCGGCAGCGCTTTTTGGAATTTGCAAAGAGGTCTTCTGGAAAAACTCGCCTCGTTGGAGCTCGAGTGTTCTTTATGTCACCATGGGATGGCTGGCCACGCCTTATCTCTCACAATTTATTCATGCTCTCGGAACTCAGAACACGGTGGTTTTCGTGCTCGGCGGAGTCGTCTACACCACGGGGGCCTTGATTTACGCTTTCAAATGGCCGAACCCCTCACCAAAATTTTTTGGCTATCACGAGATCTTTCATCTCTTTGTGATGGTCGGCTGTCTTCTTCATTTCTTAGTGATTTACGATGTGATTCTCAAAGCCAGCCCCTAATGGTTGGCCTCTCGAGTTGAGCGATCAATTGTATTCTGAATTAATTCCATCAGATCTAACGTGCTGATCGGTTTTTCTCGGTGCACGATATTTTCTTGTTTTAAAAATTGATCTGTTTTGGCAGTGAAGCTTCCTCCGGTCATAAATACAATTCGCTGACAATGCTCGGGTGAAATTTTGAGAAGTCGTTCGTAGAAATCAACTCCCCCCAACTTCGGCATCATCAAATCACAAAGGATACAGTCAAATTGATTTCCCTCGGCGATTACTTCCAAAGCCTTGGCTGCATCAGTCAAGGCTTTCACCTGGTGCTTAACGGCAATCACCGATTCGAGAACTTCGAGCAGGTCTCGGTCGTCATCAATTAACAAGACTTTGGTTTCCGAAGACCCATACGCGTGTGCAGTTGGTTCGAATATTTTACTCGCTTGTGGTGAGCGATCAGAGAATTTCGACTGAGCATCGCTTGGGAGGAAAAGTCCCTTGGCTACAGGGAAATACACCTGAAACAAAGTGCCCACTCCGGTTTCGGTTTCAAACCGAATGCTACCGCCGTAGCTATTAACAATTGAATGACAAATGGAAAGTCCCAATCCTGTTCCCTCACCCACCGGTTTGGTTGTGTAGAAAGGTCGAAAAATATTTTTTCGCACATTTTCAGGAATTCCACGACCTGTGTCAGAAATTCCAATAACGACAAAGCCAGTTGGATCAGTCGATGCGCTGATGGAAATTAAATTTTGCTCGGCATTTCCGGGCTCAATGGCTTGTGCTGCATTGATCAAAAGATTGAGAAACACCTGTCCAAGACGTGACTCTGTGCCTAAGACCGGAGGCAAAAAAGGATCAATTTCGACATGGAGACGAGCTCGATGCTCAATCGTATTTCTCGCCATTCCAATTGCTGCTTTGAGATTGGCTGTCACATCGACCAGCGTTTTATTTTCCTCCTCATCGGTTCGAGAAAAAGTTTTCAGCTGACGAACAATCGATTCGATGCGAGACAGTCCCGCCTGAATTTCGGCGACCTGATTTCTCTCCTTGATCAATCCATCTGTGTCCAATGACTTAGATAATTTCTCGGCTTTCATCATGAGATAAAAAAGTGGATTGTTGATTTCATGACCAACCCCTGCCGCTAACTGGCCCAGCCCACGCATTCGATCCGTCAGTATCATATGAGCTTGCAGTTTCTTAAGATCTGAAACATCTCTCACTACCACTGCGATTGATGAAGTTCCCTCAAATATTGTTTGGAGCGCGGTGCACTCGCCGACAAAGATTTCTTTTGAATCCTGGCAGTAAAAGCGAAATTCGACCGGAGGATTGGTTGCATAGGGAAATTTGGCAAAATGAGCGATCCGACTGAGCACAGCCTCTCGGTCATCGACGTGAATCAATTCGATCAAGTTTTTTCCCAGCAAAATATTTGAATTTTTGCAATTGAGAAAGTGGGCCATGCTGGAATTGATATATCGAATGATTTGATTATTATGAATCAAAAGGCCATCAGGAAACCTTTGAATAAGATTTTTAAATTCACTTCTTTCCAGTAAAATTTTTCCAGACTGAGCTTGCAAACTTTCTTGTTGAGAAACCATCTCGCGAAAAAGAGATCGGACATTGAACAAACTTTGAAAGAAAAATCGAGCTTTGTTCCAGACCCAAACTTCCGGCGGCAGTATGATCTGATAGACTGCACTTCGATCGGAAATGGAAGCAACAATCGTAGCGCGTTCTGATCCAAAAATCGCTTGTGGAAGGACGGCCAAGGTTCCTTGAAAAATTTCAAAGAGCTGAGGACAAGCTTTTAATGTCTTGTGAATCGTCAAAGTTTCTTGGATCTCTCGGGGCCCTAAATCTTCGAACTTGCTGCTGATCCCCCTGAATTGTGAGGGTCCAAACCATTTTGCTGACAGCCAGTAAGCCAGGCGAATCGAAAGTGTCATGCGAACCAATGGTCGAATCAGCAAATAATACCGCGACTGAACGGCTTCTTCCCCCACTTTTTCCCAATCCATGGGGCCAAATCGAGACTGATCAATCCAGTCAATCCACTCGGTCAAATGATGCCAGGAAATCCACTCTTGAGAATTCAATTCAGTTTGACTCAGTGGCGAGTCGGCCAGCAGTTCCTGCAAAGTGACCTTTGCTAGAATTCGGACTCCATCAGCAATCGAAAGAATTGATTTCGCTCCCACTCGGTCCAAATTTGCATCCCCTTGCTTTTTTGGTTCGGCCGGTATCATAGATTCATTGTTGATCAAAACAATCCATGCCCTTTCAATCTTGAAAAAGCAATTGAATCTCAAAATCAGAAGCAGCTCAAGCGACTTGTCGAACGAAATCGCAAAGGATATCTTGATCATTGATCCCTGGACTTTTAAGCTGGCGCCATTATCTAAGGGAGTTCACAGAATGAAACAAGTCGCCCTTCACCTGCCCTTTCGCACAATCTTAGTAATTCTCGTCACCTTGTTATTGGTGCACTCAGCAGAAGTTCTCGCGCCTCTGATGATGCCGCTGTTCATTGCTGCTTTGCTCGCAGTGACCTTGCATCCTGTTTTGGTATGGCTTGAAACGTATCGTTGCCCGCGTTGGGTTTCGCTTTTTATGATCACGATTTCGCTGTCTTTTTTCATGATCGGAATAGTCTTGGCTCTGATTCCTCGCTTGATGGATGAATTGTCTATTTTTTTAGAGAATCTTCCACAGTTGAAAACCGAATTATTGACTCACATTTCAGACAACAACCCTCTGCGCGGAATGATTTCACAAAATTTGAGCAAGTCTGCTCTGATTCCAGCTCATACAGATCTCTCGCATTTTTATGATGTTGGCACACGGGCTTTTGGCGGCCTCACTGAATTGGTCCTGATTCTAGTTTTCACCGTTTATTTGGTGGTCGACGGCTCTCGAATCATTCATTGGTCCACTGCTTTTTTAAAACAAGAGACGCAAAAAAAAGTTCGGCAAACTTTTACTGAAGTGTCCTCAATCATCTTTGCATACGCCTCAGGACAGTTTATCACTTCTGTTTTGTCTTTTGTTTACACTTTCGTAGCTCTTTGGGCCTTAAAGGTGCCGGGCGCTTTGCTGCTCGCCGTGCTCGCTGGAATTTTTGATGTCTTGCCAGTTTTGGGTTTTTTTCTCGCTGTCTTTCCGGCGCTGCTTTTTGCTTTGCGAGTGTCCAGCGAAACTTGTCTTTACGTGCTGCTTGTCTATGTTGCCTACCACATTTTGGAAAATTATTTGATTGCTCCCTGGGTTTACGGAAATCGATTGCGCCTTTCTGGATTTACCGTTTTGTTTGCTACTTTGTCGGCCGGATTTTTAGCTGGGATTGAGGGCGCTATCTCCATTTTGCCGGTCGTCGCCTCTTACCCCGTGATCGAAAAAATTTGGCTTCGTTCTTATATCGGTGGCGATGTAGTCGACGAACACGATTCGATGAAAGACAAAGCCGACGAAGAGCTCGAAAAGGAAATTGCCGAAAAATTCAGTTCAGAAAAAGATGGCAAAGATCCAACATCGAGTGAACATACATGAGTCAATATTTAAACCCGGACAAACTGAATAAGAAAAAGACCATCGCCTTGATTGCTCATGATGGGAAAAAAGCCCTGCTTGTTTCCTTCGTTCGAGATCATCAGCGTTGGATTCGAAAATTCAACCTGGTTGGCACTGGGCAATCCGGAAAACTGATTCACGATGCCGGTTTGAAAATCAAACGAATGTTATCTGGCCCTATGGGCGGTGACGCCCAGATTGCCGCTCTGGTGGCAACCGGGCGCTGCCAAGCTGTGATTTTTTTGCGTGATCCTTTGGGCATGCATCCTCATGATCCAGACATCAGCATGTTGCTTCGAATCTGTGATGTGCACAATGTTCCACTTGCCACCAACCCGGCAACGGCAGAGCTGATTATTAAAGGCATGCAGAATCTTTGAATTTTAAAACGAATAAGCGGTGCCAACCAGCATGGTGAAAACATTTTGCACCTTCGGCACCACTTGATAGACCTGATTGATTCTCTGCACACTTTGGCCACGGCCTCCGCTGTAATAGCCACCGAAAGTGTATTCAATATTTTTTGTCCGAAGACCCGCGTTGGCTGAAAATCCTGCTTGATCCACATGATCACCCTGTCCCCGAACTTTCAGCGGATCTGGATTGGGGTGAGCTGAAAAATTACTGAAAATTCCAAAACGAGTTCTTAACCATGGCAGCCAATACTTCTCGTAACCAGCAGCACCGTTGACCACGAGCCTGTGCTCAATTCTTTCTGAGACGGCAGGGTTGTCTTCGATATCTTCATAGGACAAAGGCTCATAAACGTTCAAATCCACGGCCCATTTGGATTCATTCGGTGTCACCCAAGCCAAACCCAATGCGAGCTTGGCAGGGATGTGAGCTTTTGTGTTCATATCTCGAGCTGCCACCAAGCTACCGATGGCTCCGTTGCTCACCACATCTTGAGTGACTTCTGCTTTGCCCGATACCGGAAGGCTCGGCAATCGCAGACTGAGTCCCAAAAGAAATCCTTCGCTCAAGTCATGATGCCAACCCAAAATTCCAACAACAGCGTTTTGAGTGATATTTTTTTCTTCCGAGAAAATTTGCGATTGAGTCGGGCTCACGAAGCTTCGGTCATTGACTGTTCGAGAAACGCTGCGAGCTGTGTAATACAAACTCAAGCCCAGCGAATCTGTTTCATTGATTTTTCTAGCAATGGCGCCGCCCACCCAAATGGACTCTGTCACCAGATTCAAAGTTGATGAAGAAGTTCCATCCGTGAAGATATCACCTTTGAAACTTTCATATTCGGGGACCAAAATAGTGAGCGCCAAGGTCCAGTCTTTCAGTGCGGAAATTTCTTCCGGTCGAATCACGCTGCCCGTCGAGGAAGGCAAAGCCCGAAAAAACCCCTGATTGACTCGTAGAGAAGCCTTGGTGATATCCGAATCGTCTCGATAACGAGTATCAAATTTTTTATAAATTCCAACGGCCGCAGAAAAGGCTTGCCCTTTCAATTTGGCCATTGCCGCGGGATTATACCAGGCAACGGCCGATGCGTCCTCTGTCATCGCTGTTGCGGCTCCACCCATACCTGCCGCTTGATCGCCAATCAAAATCGAATTGTAATTTGAAAAATTAGCTTGCGATATCAAACTACAAAACGAGAACGAAAAAAAGACTGCGAATGCTAGAATTGAACTCATGAGGTATTCTGTCTCAGAAAATTTCAAGTTGGCAAGTCTTTGCTGTTTTGCTCGAATCTATTTTTTTGCTTGAATTCAGGGCTAGAGCTGTCGGTCCAAATAGTCCTGAGCTTTCCAATCCGGAAACTGTGTCTGCATTTTCAAAAGAACTGCAGCTGCAGCGGCCGTTGTGAAAGAATTTGATTTCCAGGCAATCAAGCCGCGAGCAATCGCTGTTGCGGTGAAAAACAACTCACCTTTCCAATACAGGTCACCCTGCTCACTGTGCTTCAGGTTGCGCAAAAGAAAAGCTGTTCCAAATCGCAGAGAGTATTGAACGCCATGGTTTTTGAGATCCCCATATTGCAAAAGAGCAGTCATTGCAAAAACTGTCGACTGGACTCGGTCAATCCAAATGTTTTTATCGTTGTCCCAGCCTCCATCCGCAGATTGCAACTTGAGAATCATTTCTGCGGTCTGTTTCTTTCGCTCTGGCAGGACACAACTTTCACCAGCTTTTTCCGCTTGTGCGATTGCGAAGGCGAGATTGAAAGTATTCGGATAGTAAATCCCACAGGATTTGTGTTCGTCTTTGCGAATCATGTCGTTGATCATTTCGCAAGTTTTCTCTCGGCCCTCAAGTGATGTGGTGTGATTCAAGGCTGACATTCTTAAGACATTCATATTGACGACACAGTCGACATCATTTTGATTGAATGGAATTCGAACACCAGCCTCTGGAGGCGCAAACCAAAAGCGCGGCATCGCCGGATTTTTTTCATCCACCTGCCAGGTCAAAAATGCGCCTGTTTGTTTCCGCTTTTGAATTTTATTGTAGAACTCAGGTTTGCGATCTTCATCGCGATTTTGCTCCATCGACAAGAGAGCGTTTACAGGAACCTGGAATTTACGCTGAAATATTTTGGCTGCTAACAATTGCGAAGTATATACGATCGAAGAAGTATCTGCATCCTCAGGCACGTTGGTAAAACCTTTCCAAGCGCTGATCAAATGCATATGGGCCGGCTGGTGAACGCGGACACCTTTCCACAATTTAGGCGGATAAAAATTGTAAAGACTGCCCTCGCGGTAGCGCTCAAAAGTTGGAAGCCCTGACTCAATGGATGTCGGAATTTGATGGAAGGAATCGAGGCTGTGAAGCTCTGGATGCTCAAGATAAATACCAGCTAACAGATTGATCACCGATCCAGTGGTAAAAGCGCTGGCTTCCTCATCATGACCAATCAGTTTACCAACGCCGACAATAGCCGGCACCAAAGTAGAATGAATTTCAGTCGGCCATTCGCCCTTGACGTAGATTGTACCTGAAACTTTGATTTGCTCCGATTGAACAAATTTAAGATTTGAGCTCACCACATCGATCAAGGTCTTCGAACCGAAATCCGAAGTCTGAGCAAGCGCTGAGGAGCCGATAAAGCAAAAAAACCAAAGTATTTTTGAATATAAAATTGGAAGGTTAGCCATTTGAATTCTCACTTCGACATTTCAGCTGGCTCAAGCTGCCACCAATGCAAATCGCTGCCATGGCGAAGGATAATTTGAAAGTCGAATTGAAACCAGTGCTCATTTTCAAAGGTGCCTCCTAGACCGATAACAGGACCGATGAACGGCTAAACCTTTACCCAGTCACTCGGGTTCTAGAGCAGGAAGCATTCCCCGCCTATCTTGGTTGGACTGATCGCAAATTCGGAATGTCCTGGCGAGCTTTTCGACGGTGACAGTTTTTGCTATCTCAAAAGCGCTGCTCCCATTGGAGAACCAGTTTGGTGCTTTGAGCAGTCTCGCCTGTTCCTTGAGTCCATGCTGCAGTTAGCATCCATTTGCGAGAGACTCGCTTGCGCAGCTCGAGCCGAGTCGAGGCTTCCCAATTGGTGCCGATCCCGGCCGTCACATCGTCGGCTAGAGCGACCGTTGCGGAATAAACTTTCGTCACTGGATTGTAGGAAAAACTTTTGATTGGAGTTGCAGCGAAGGCCCACAACCCAAACAAGCCAATCGCTCGATCGGCCATAGCTGCTTGGACACCACCCGCGGCCTCAGCATCGGCCGAAATCAATTCGCTGCCCAAGCGATCATAAAGCAGAACAGAGATGATCTCGGATTCCGGAAGATATGGCTCACTGCTCATCACGATCTGAGGTTGATCGGTCGTACCAGTGATATCGATGCTGATCAAATACTGAGTTTGTTGAATCTTGAATCGGGCGCTGACCGGAAAAATCCCTCGATCAGCTTGCGACAGATCCAGTTTCATTTTCTCGACTTGAACCTTTCGCCTTAAATAAACGATTTGAAATTTTTCTGTCTGGATAAAACCCGAATTGTGTTCAGCCGAATCCCGCTTGATTTGCAAAGTCAGCGGCAAATAAGGTTCAAAATACTTCGAGAGCAGGCGAATTGCCGCCGGCTTCACCGTTTCAACTTCGAGACTGAGAAAAAGTTTGAATTTATCTTGTTTGAATTTATCTTTAAGAGTACTTGATTGTTTTTTCTCCAATCGAGGCGCCTTTAAAATTCGCTGATCCATGGAGATTCGAGGCTTTCCTTTCATCGGATCAAGAGGTGGCAAAATAACTTGCAAATCATTGATACGAGCCTGAATGTCAACATGCGCTTGTTTAAAATCAGAACTCAACAAAACCTTAGCATCGGTCTGCAAACTGACTTTTTGTCGATTCGAAGCCAGCTCGACTTTCAAATTCAACGGAAAAAGGTAGCCCGCATCCGAAGTTTCCACTGACCCTTTGGTTGACAATAAAACATTTCCCTCAAGCACATCGAAGGGAGCCGGGATCAAAATATTCTTGGCATCTAAAAATCGCCGAAATCCCTGATAGCTTCGAACCTCGATCGAGCCGTCAAGATTGGGCTTATAAAAAAATTGCTTGTTTTGCTCCTCGATGAGTAAGGATCCCGATATTTGAGTGAGGATCATTTTATTTTCGATGCTTTCCACATGGATCTCAGCATCCAGCACAGGCCGCTTTTCTGAAGTTGCCTTTGTGTCAGCGATTTCACCGAAAAGATGCGAAAGCCAAACTCTTCCTTTCGCCTCAACTAAAAGCACTTCTGGAATTTTGCATTTGCAATTTTCTTCTAAGGGCTTTCGCGTGGAGGCATCAACAAAAAACAAAGACACAGGTGCGGAAATCGAAAAGCTTGATGCTTTTTCACTCCACAATCTTTTTGCCTCAAAAGGAGTATTGATTTGGGCCTTCAGTCCATCAATCTTGGCCACAGGACCTGGCAAACCCGCGACCTGGCCTTCAAGCGAGAGGCTAGCTTGATTCGGGTCCAATGTGATTTTCAGTTGTGGGGTCACCAGCAAATTCAGCTTGGCCTGATGATAATGAAACGGGCCTGTCGACTGAATCCAGGTGCTCTGATCGGCGTGAGCCATTCGTATTTGCTGAGTGCTCTCAATGCCAAAACCCAAGACATGAATCTTTGCATCTAAAAACTTTTGCTCCGTTTGAAACTGATCCAGCATCAGATCTCCGTCGATAGTCAACTTGAGAGTCGAGGCCTCTTTGATGGGTATTTCAGTTTGAATCTGCATCTTTAGAGGCAGTTTCCCACTTGCGCTTGCTAGTTGCACAAGTTTCGCAGAAAGACCGATGGCATCCCCGTCGTCTCTGATCCATTCCAATTTTTTTAATTCCAAACTCAAACTTTCAATACGAAGCCATTTTTGAAAAATGTTTATATAGTTAAAGTAAGACTGCACCGTTTGAAACGGATTTTGAATCTCCTGGCTTTTCGCTGAGGTGGCCAAACGGATATGAAGGGTCTGATCCAAATTCATGCTGAGATCATGAATGACAATTGCTGGACTGGATTTGGGGAAAATTCCCGCCTTCAAATGGAAAAATGATATCGGCAAATCAATTCGCGGTTGAACTTTTTGAATCGACAGTCCTCGCATCTGCCAGTCAATTTCAAAGTTGACCGAGCCCAGATTTTTTCCACTGAACTGGAGATCCTCCCATGTGATTTTCAAATCTGCGGGAAAGAAATGTTTTTCAGCGTAAGCATAAGATTCTTTTGGGTGCTCGATGAGCCAAAAGACCGATGCTAAAAGGAGCAGACCCAAAACCAGGAGTAAAGATAAAATTCCAAACACAACTTTTAATAATTTTTTTGCGATAGAATTTTTCATGTTCAAAATTCCTGACCAAAACTAACAAAATAAATCCATTTTTCTGCCAAGCCATCCGTTGAAGTGTCACCGTGATAAATTCGCCCGCGGGCTGCCGATGCTCTCAACGTGCCAAACGGCGAAGGCCAGCGAAGCCCAAGTCCTTCTGAGGCAAAATACGGATTATCCAAAGTGAATCGACGATTTCCCAATTGAGCCGAATCGTAAAGTAAAAAAGGCTGCAGGTGATAAGGCAACTCTTCGACCAATCTCAATTCGAGGCCTAAATACAAACTTGTCAGGTAGCCCAGCTCCTGATTGTTCAAACTTCTTCTCGCAAAACCTCGGAGATTTTCATCACCGCCCAGTGAAATCCGATACTCTCGTGGCAGCAGATTTCGATTTTCAGGTGCGTTGATTTCATCCGCATCCACGGCAATTGCATTGAGCTTCGCACCTAAAACCAAAAGCGGAGGTGCGTAAGCTCCAATGTTCCAAAGATATTTTGTGTCAAATTCACTGCGATTGACATTGACGTCGGATCCGACTCCTTTGCGCTGTCCACGAAAGAAAAAGCCCGAGCTCCAGCCCTCATATTGATCGCGAGTGAAGACCTCGTAGAGATGGCTCATCGCCGTCAATGAAGATTCCAAGCTGGTGTAGGTCACATCGGCCGGGCCAAATCCTCTTAATGTTTTGTTCTGGTTCAGGCTGGGTCCCCCTCGCAATTTCCAGCGGACACCTCCTTGGTCCCAAGCTCGGCCGATGTCCGCTCCCGCTTTGAAAGTGTCAGCGGTGAAGGCCGCTTCAACCTCATGTTTCACTTCAAATCGAGGGGCCGCAAACGTTCTCTGCCATCCTGGAAAAAAATAGAGTTCAGAGTCTCCCGTCAGACTTTGTTGAATTGGCGAGGCATGCAAGGTCAATGTAAAAGACGAAGCCTGATTGTCCAGGCGAGCATTTTTCAAAGAAAGATCAGCAAAAGGAAATTGCTCAGTGGAAGCACCCAATCCGAAGCGAATAATCTTTGGCTTACCAATCGAAGTTTCTAATTTGAGACGGGCCTCGTCCCCTACACAATCAACAACAAAGTAGGCGCTTTGAAACAAGCCATCCGACAGAAGCCTTGAAGTGAAAATTTGCGTTTCTCGAATATCAAAATTCTCACCCAACTCGAAGGGCTGATAGCGATCCATCATTTTGGGATCCAGGCCTTCCAGATCGCCGAGCTGAATCTGCGAAGTTTTTTTCACTGATCCCATGTCGGATTTGGCCAGCACACTGCCGTCCCAGGCATGGGCTTCAACTGTCAGTTTTGGACAGGCATAACCTTGACTGCGCATTCCCAAATTGGCCCAGGCTTCGACTTCATTTAATTTTTCTGGCATTAAAGGAGCACCAACGATCTTTCGCTTCTTTGCCGGATTCAAGATGCCATCGGCCCCTTCGGTTTGCAGTGCAGTGATGGTGTTGCGCTCCCCTTGCCAAACTCGAAGCTGATTTCCGATCCGCTCGAAGCGAGGATGCAAATATCCGAGGTTTTGCAAAATGGATTGCAAATGCAATTGAGATTGCGGCAAGGGAATTGTTACCCAGGCATCGGTTCCCGAGCCGCTACCGCAGACCAGTGCATTTTCATTGTTGTTCAGTTTCAGTTTTCCATCTTGGATATGGATCTGTGGGCAGAGCTCAAACTCTCCAGCTTTGGAAGAAATCGGAAAAATCGAGAATACGAGAAGCGAAAGGGAGCTCGCAAGCATCATCCGAACAGTCATCTTGAATTTCTACCGGATCACGCCACCAAGCTCAAGCAGATGTGTTTTATTTTTCAGTCGGCTCAGGAGTCTGTCCAGATGACTGCTCCGATGGGTGGGTCGGCGCTTTTCCCGACTTCAGATCAGCCGCATCTTGAAGATCGTTTTCGATTTTCAAAAGGGCTGTGCTCACAGCTTCAGCAATCTGCAATTTTTTCTTATTGGCCATCCAACCTGAATTGTCGGCTCGGATTTTTTCTAATTCGTCTTTGGCTGCGGGATCATCAAAAAAAGTCAGCGCATTTTTGCCGGCCGTTTTGAGATCTGAATTTTTAGATTTCAAAAGATCTAAAATTTGCGGAAGGGCCATCACACCAATTTTCCCCAAACTTTGACTGCACCAGTTTCGAACTTCCGAGTTTTCATCAAGCACGCAAGTCTCAGCTGTTTTCAAAGCATCAGGATCATTTTTCACCGCCATCTCGGACAGAGCTCGAGCCGCCACAGGCCGATCCAGTTTGCTCGGCTGCAAAACCTCTTGGCGAATCGCTTGAAATCCAGAAGCTCCCATGCAATCCAAAGCTTGGATGGCAGGATCTTGCTTGTCGCCAGCATGGATGGACGCAACCACTTGTTGAATCTGTGGTTCAGCAATCACGCGTTGAGTTTTTGGCAATTGACAAATCATTCCAACAGCTCGAAGCCTTGCTTCTTCTTTGCCAGGTAAATTTTCGGCTACATATTCGGCGACCAAGTCTTCTCGTTTTAAATCGTGAATCAAAACCTTAGCTGCAATTTGGCTTGCACTTTTTGTGTCGAGCAGAGATTTCAATCGGTTGAAGGCCATTTTTTTATCCTCTTCAGCTAATCGAATCAAAACTGAGGATGCAGCTTCAATCACTTCGTTTGCTTCTTTTTCTTGCAAGCGCTTGATCAGTAAATAGGCAATGCGGTGGACATTTTCAGCTCCGAAACGTGGTAAAGCCCGAATGGCGGCAGCTCGCACTTTTGGACTTGGATGCTCAACCATTAATTTTGCTAATTTTGGCAGAGCCACTACTGAGCGCATGTCCGAGCATTTGATGGCTCGAATCGCCCAGTATACCACGGACTCGGGCCCGCGAACCTCGAGGGCGCTTTGAATTTCTTTGGTCTGATCTGGACAAATTTTTCCTGACTCGGCAAGCGAGTGAAACACTTCAGCTCGGCTTTGAATTTCTGGATTCGCAGAAGGCTTCACGGCTCCTGCGGAATCTTTTGACTCGATGATTGAAACTTTATCTTTTGCAGTGGCTACTTTTTCTATGCGAACCAAAATAGGTTCCGGTCGGCTGGCTGCATAAGCTGTGACGATCGTTTGACCTAAAAAGACGGCAGTCACTGGAACCAATGCGAAAACTGGAAGGCTTAATAAAAAAGCTGCAGCTCGGCTGAAGGACATCTGAGAAGACCAAGTCAACAAGGGTCCCATCAAACTCCAGATGCCAACAAATAAGCTGAGAGTAAAAACAATTGGAATGACAAAGGCCTGCCAAAACAAGGGAACCCAAGAAAATTGCCCCAATAAATAGAATCCGAGGGCAACAACTCCCACTTGCAAGGCGCGAAAAATCCAGGGCTTTGAATTGTAGCGTAGTGAACTTGGCAGAGAGTGGGCAATCCAAATTCCCGCTTTGCTCAAAGTTCGCAAATTTGCCAAGAGACAGACGACCGCTCCTGCCCCAAGCACGGCCAAAGAGAGAGGTTGTTTTTGTGTATCTAAATGAAACCAAGCGCCTCCAATCACCACAGCAACAAGGGTCAATCCAAAGTAAATCATCCAGGGAAGAATTAAATTTCGAATGACATTTATTTTCATAATTTTCCGATCTCCGAGTCTTTCGATCAGGGTCAGAGCCACCAATCAGGGTCAAGGCTGCCAATCATAGTGGGCACAAATAAAATGGTCTAGCATCGCGTGCAGGAAAAAAAATCTTCCTGCTTCAAGTGCTGTCAAATTGCATCTGAAGTCCCTAGAGAGAAAACATCTGCAAAATTTTGCGCGCTCCGTCGCTCTTCGGAAGGCAACATCAAGTTTATATTGGCACATACCTTGCTCAAACTGAAGACAAGATGAGCAGTAGATGCAAGTCAGAGCGATCACTTTTCGAAAATTGAAAGGACAGATTATGCAAAACACAGATTACAAATCCAACCTTTACACACAGGCGCGGATTCCTGAAGGCGATGCATTTCAAGCGCAGACACCTGACATCGGTTACGGAGTGTTGTTGCGGGAATTGGGCAGCAGCATGAAGGAGCTCATTCAAAGTGAGATCAATCTTCTCACCACAGAATTGAAAAATTCAGGTGACAAGATCGCTGAACATGCGGCGCAAGCGGCTTTGTTCGGAGGCTTGATGATCTTGAGTGTCTTTCCATTCATGGCTTTTCTCGTGATTGGTTTGGGAGATATTTTGGAGGGTCGATACTGGCTGAGTTCGTTGATTGTTGCGCTTGTGTTTGCTTTGGCTGGTGGACCTCTCGCCATCAAAGCCTATCGCAAGATCGCCAAAGAAGATGTCGATTTGTCTCGGACCAAAGCCAATCTTCAAGCAGGATTCGAAGCCTTACAAAAAAAATTAGTTGAAGTCCAAGTCGCTGCAACAGAAGGAGACCACCATGAAGCCGATCGATTCCATTGATCTCGGTGTGACCAAAGACATTCAAGATTTACAAATGCATGGGTCCGTCAGGACCTCTTTGATTACGGAAGTAGAAAGAGAAGTGCTCAGCAAAGATATCACAGTTGCTTCGGCAGAACAGGCCGTCCAGCGCAGCATTTCGCGCTTTGAAACAGCCATGGAAAACTTGGCGCACAAAGCGGAAGTGACTCATGATAAAGTTCAGTTCCAAGTTCAGAAAACTCAGGACTGGATTCATATGCCGCGGCAAAAGATCAATCAATGGGACGACCAGTTCTCCCTCTGGGCTCGCACCAAGTCGTATGCCATCGAAGATGGAATGAGAGATCTTTCCACTCAACTTCAAATGGGATTTCAAGAAACTGTTACTGAAGTGAAACGGAATCCCAGGCCCTACCTTTGGGCAGCTGGGGTCGCTGGCCTTTTTGCTGGCTTGCTGTTTTTCACTAGCTTTGGTGAACAGGAAGAGGAAGAAGAAGAGTAAATAGAAGCACGTACCATATGACAGCTCGCTGAATCTCATCACTCGACTCTCCAGGACCTCCTGGAGAGTTTTTTATTGTGGAAGACTTTGTAACTTCTCAATATCCCATTACTCGATATTCCATTTAGCAAAAGCAATTCACTGGACTCCTCAATTTTGGCTTTTAATCCGAAAAATCCTACTTGAGGTGGGAATTGAAGCGAAATGTGAAAAGGTTGATCTTTGCCGCAGGCTTGTCGATGACTTTCTTTCTCGGCACTTATATTTGGTATCATGCAACGGATTCTGCGAATCAATCGCATGGTGATCAAAAACCTGTGGCTTATATTGACCGCACTAAAGATGAAATTCAACGTCGCCCCACGACTCGCATTCTTTGGCAATTGATCAACACAGGTGAGCCTATTTTTTCAGGTGAAGCCATCCGGACTTCGTCTCTGGGTGAAGTTCGAATTCAATTCGCCGATAGCTCGCGCTTTCTCGATGTGGAATCCGATTCTTTGATCATTATTCGTCAAAATCAAGGCAAAGAAATTTCGCTTGATCTCATGGACGGAAGTTTGATGGTTCATCAAGGGACTGGGGTTAATGAGAATCCAGCAGATGATCATTCACTCAGTTTAAATTCGGGCGGAACGAAAATGGATCTGAGCAAGGCCACGGCCTCATTTTCTAAAAACAGCAATGGAAATTTAGATCTCCAAGTCCTCAGTGGAAACATCAAAGTCGATAGCAATGGAAAAAAATCTGAAATTAGCTCTGGAAAGTCAGGCGCCCTTGGAGCTCAAGGAATTAGCTTTCGACC
>JAYUCD010000078.1:0-5117 GCA_043740515.1 Bdellovibrio sp.
AAAGCCACTTTCGATCATCACCATAAACGCAAGGTCTTGAGGCAGGCCTGCATTTTTTAATTCTTTTTGAATAAAGGGCAAATACTTGCTCGAACGCTCCAGCCAATCGCGAAACCAATTTTTCCCACTGTCTTGGAAATAAGAAATCCAGTAGCTGACCTTGCGATTGTAAGTCACTGGCAAATCAAAAATAACCGAAGTCGCTTCTGAAGTGGGCGCGCGCTTTGCTCGAGCCTGCAGGCGCTCCTTCAAACTCATTTGTGGGACGGGTGCGGGTGCAAGCCCAGATGAAATCAGCTTCGCCGGCAAAATTGTTGCGAGAGGCGCCGTCTTGGTGGCGGCCTGGGCAACTGATGAAGCGCCAATTACCCAAACAGCAAGAATCAAAATTTTCTTTTTTTCCATTTCCAATCAGTATGAAAGACTTCTCGGCGATAGTAAATATTTTGACGGCAAAGACACTTCTTTGACGAGTCACCGGCTGAGCTTTGGTCTGGACAAACAAAAACCATCGAGAGATTTCGGTCTGAATTGCACGGAGCACGAGTCCTGTTTGCAAAATAAATAATTTCTCGACTGAAGTCTTACTTGCAAAAAGGTCGAGGTCCAGTCGGCACAGGCGTTGCTCTCTCATATATGCAGGGTCATAAGACGGAGGATGAATGAGTACCAAAGGTGTGTACACAGCGCTCAGCGGAGCCATCGCACAATCACAGCGTTTGGATACCATCGCCAACAACATGGCGAACATCAACACGCCCTCATTTAAAAAAGACCAGCAGATTTTTCAAGAGTATCTGACGGCAAACGAAAAGCCGGCCGAAGTGATTCAAGCACCCCGTATCCCAGCCTCGATCGAAAGCTTTTACGATATGCAAGGTGGCGACAAAAGTTTCGTCGACGCCGCTGGAACCTACACAAACTTTAGTCAAGGCAGTCTGAAAAACACAGGAAATCCTCTGGACGTTGCAATTGATGGCAATGGATTTTTCGAAATTGCAACTCCTCAAGGAGTGAAGCTTTCTCGGCTGGGAGCTTTTAAATTGGACGGCAATGGCCAGTTGGTCACCAAAGATGGTTATCCACTTTTGAAAATGGCACCTGAAGGAGCTGATCCAGCTTCGCGAACATTTAAAGTTTCAGGCCAGTCCCAAGTCACGATCTCAGACGCAGGCGATGTCTTGGACGGTCTGAACAATTTGGGCAAAGTCTCTCTCGTCGACGTCGCGGTGAAAGACTCTCTCATCAAAGAGGGTGGATCGCTTTACGGATTTAAGAAAAATTTTAAAGCCGAAGTGACCAATGTCAAAAGCCCCGCACTGAAACAAGGATTTATCGAGGGAAGCAACGTCAATATCGTGCAAGAGATGACAGATATGATTGCAACCACTCGAACTTTTGAAAGCACTCAAAAAGCGATTCATGCTTATGACTCGATGGCAGACAAATTGATCAATGTGGTTGGAAGCGTGAAGTGAGGATGAAAAATGATTAAGGCACTGAACACAGCAGCAACAGGTCTTCAAGCTCAGTCGACGAATATGGAGGTCATCTCCAATAACTTGGCCAATATTTCGACGACGGGATTTAAAAAATCGCGGGCTGAATTTGAAGATCTCATGTATCAGACCGTGAAAGAGCCAGGCCAAGCCTCGGGCCAAAATGCTGTGTCTCCAACCGGAGTGCAAATCGGTCTTGGCGTGAAAACCGGAGCCGTGCAAAAGGATTTCAATCACGGTTCAGCTGTGATTACCAAAAATCCATTCGACATTCAAATTGAAGGCAACGGATTTTTTCAAGTTCTCAATCCCGATGGACAAGTGGGCTACACCCGAGATGGCTCATTTAAGCGCGATCCAGGTGGCAAGTTGATCGATAAAAACGGAAATACTTTGCAGCCAGAAATTGTTGTTCCCGCAGATGCGGCTGGAGTCGAAATTTCCGCAAGCGGAGAGGTCAAAGTCATTCAAGGTCTCAACGATATTCCCCTCGTGGTAGGACAAATCGATATCGTGAATTTCGTGAATCCGGCTGGATTGAAATCGATGGGAAAAAATATTTTCAATCAAACGCCGGCCAGTGGTCAGCCGATCACGACAAGACCCGGCCTGCAAGGCACCGGATATTTGGCGCAAGGACAGCTCGAGGGATCGAATGTGAATATCGTCGATGAAATGGTGAACATGATCACCGCTCAGCGATTTTACGAGACCAATTCCAAGGCGATTCAGGCTGCCGATCAAATGTTGCAATCAACCAATAACTTGAGGTGATGTCTTGTTCAGAATTGGAATATTATTTTTAATTTCTTGCTTCACATTTTTTGCAGCTCAAGCGGCGAAATATGAGGTGCGAGTGGCCGAAAAAAGCACCGTTCGAATGGGCGATTCGATTCGTTTGGGTGCTTTGCTAACCTCTGAAATTCCGGATGCCGAGCTGAGTGATAAAATCAGCAACCTGATTATTTTTGAGCCATTGATTGCCGAAAGCGAAAAGACTTTTCAAAGCGAAGAAGTGATTCATATTTTACGAGAGAAACTGTCTTTTCAAGATCTCAAGCGACTTTCCGTGAAAGTTCCAGAAAAATTTGTGGTTCGTGCTAAGCGAAATTTTCTCTATCCGACGGATATGGCCCGAGAAATCAGAGAGCGCGCTCTGACGCTCTGTTCGCCTTGCACAATTGAATTTGATGATTTGAAAATGCCGGAACTGAAAGGCGCCAATGAAGTCTTGCAGACGCATTTAGAAACTCAGGCTCTCAAGGGCTCTGGAGGATTCTTACTGCCATTGCAAGTCGAAACTTCGCAAGGCCGCAACACCTACTGGGTGACGGGTCGAATTTCATTTTTTAAAATGGCTCCAGTTGCAAAACGATTCATTCGTGCCAACGAACGGATTGCTGAAAGTGATTTTGAAATCAAAAAAATAAATTACAATTTTGCGCATGACGGAGTTCCGTCCAAAGAAGACCTCTCAGGCAAGCTGAGCATGAGAAACATTAATGTAGGCCAGCCGATTTTCGCTGGAGATTTGAAAAAAGAGCCAGCTGCCGCTCGCGGCCAGGCGATTCGAATTATGACAGGCAACGAAAGTTTTGAAATTGTCACATCCGGGACGGCAGAAGAAGGCGGAAGCATCGGCGATTATATCAAGGTAAAAAGCAGCGACACTCAAAAATTACTTTCAGGAATTTTGATCGATAAAGCCACAGTCAGGGTTCAATAGATGGAGTCTCGAGAGATGAAGAGTTTATTTTTTCAGACATTTTTTATTTTGATGATTGGCCTGAGTCTATTGAATTCGGGCTGCGCAAGCATCAACGGCCTGAAATCAACCCTCAAATCTTGGGTGGATCTCGAAGATCCTACAGTCGTGAAAAAAGTAGAAGACGATCGAACCAAATTTTCAGAAGTTCCCGAAGTCTTAAATCCTTCCAACCGTAACTATCGCAAAATGACTCGTTCTCGAATGGAAGACGAATCAGATTTGGGATCTCAAGCCGGCAGCATGTGGGTGATGGAGGGTCAAGGTGCCTATCTTTTCTCACAAAACAAATCACGACGTGAGGGTGACCTTTTAAATGTGAAAGTTGAAGGCTCGGCGCAAAAGCAGATTGAAACCAAAGTGGGCGTGATCAAAAAGCTGTTGAAGCAATTAGAAGAAGAAGAAGCTAAAGCCAAAGAAGCTGCACAGCCTGTCTTAGCTGACGCCAACGGAAATCCAATCCCGAAGAAAGTTGAGCCAGCGGCTCCAACAAGAGATATCGCCTCTGAGAAAAAAGACGAGAAAGAAGAAGCACTTGAAATTGGCGCAGTTCCGACTCGCATCACAGAGCGCTTGCCTGATGGAAATTACCGAATCAAAGGAGCACATCCTTTCATGATTGGAAAACGAGATTACAAAGTGATTGTGACGGGCTTGATTCGTCCAGATGATTTCAATGACGAAGGTGTCAGCTCAAATAAAATTCTCGATCCACAGTTCGATGTTGTCAGCCTTCGTAGGAGCCAAAAGTGAAAAATCCTAAAAACCTCCTCTCATTCATGTTGGCAGCGGCAACAGTTTTTCCAGGCAGTCTTAGTTTTGCGGCTCGGTTGAAAGATATTTCAAGCATTCGCGGAGTTCGAGAAAACCAGCTGATCGGATATGGAATCGTCGTTGGCCTAAAGGGAACCGGAGACGGCAAAAGTGAATTCACCGGCAAATCACTCGCAAGAATGCTCGATAAATTGGGCGTGAAACTAGATGCCACAACTGTTGAAAGTAAAAATGTGGCGGCAGTGATAGTCACCGCGACTTTGCCAGCATTTAGTAAAGCTGGAAATCCGATGGATATCACAGTGAATGCGCTCGGCGACTCGTCTTCGCTGGAAGGCGGAACTTTGCTGCAGACTCCGCTGCGAGCTGCAAATGAGCAGATCTTTGCGGTGGCTCAGGGTTCGGTGATCATCGGTGGCGAAGGCAAAACTGTTTTCACAACGGTTGGAAGAATTCCAAACGGTGCGATCATCGAAAAAGATTCGGGAGCCGATTTCTCCTCGAGAAAAATGTATCGGATCACTTTGCACAATCCTGACTTCATCACGGCTGCTCGTTCTATCTTGACCATCAACAAAGAGCTCGGTGGTCATTACGCCACGGCAAAAGATGCTGGCACCATCGACATCGTCACTCCATTTGCCTACGAAGGACGGGGAGTCGAATTGCTTGCAACCATCGAAGCAATTGAAATCAATCCAGACACCAAAGCTCGAGTTGTCGTCAATGAAAGAACCGGGACTGTGATCATCGGTGATAAAGTGAAGATTTCCAAAGTCGCCATTTCCCACGGTAACCTCGCGGTGAAAGTCACAGGCAAAGACGGGAAAACCACGACAGACGAGAAAGTCATGGTTTTGGATTCCGGAGTCAGTGTCGGTGACCTAGTGCAAAGTTTAAATAAATTAGGAGTCACGCCGAAGGACCTGATTTCAATACTTCAGTCGATTAAGGCAGCTGGAGCTTTGCACGGGGAGCTCGAAATATTATGAGAAATAATTTTGGGTTTTCGAAGGAGTTCATTAAAATAAAGTTATATGCTCAAAGTCTATGGATGGATTTTGGGCGCAGGGGTGGTG
>JAYUCD010000079.1:0-27263 GCA_043740515.1 Bdellovibrio sp.
ATTGTCGATGAGAAACTCACCGCCATGTTCAATTTCGATAATTTCTTTACATATTGCCAAGCCCAGCCCGGATCCTTGCCCACCTTTTGTCGTGAACAAAGGCTCAATCACCTTCGGCAAGATCTCAGTGGGAATTCCTGAGCCATGATCGCGAATTTGAATTTCAAACCAATTCAGTTCAGAAGCGCTCTCAGATTTTACAGAGTCGAGTTTCAATATCGAAAGATCAATCTTTCCACCGTCCGGCATGACGTGAGCAGCATTAATAAAGACATTCATGAACACTTGCACCAGCGAGTGGCGATTGGCTTCCAATAAAACTTGATCCATGCGAGCTTTTGCGACTTGAATTTGGCATTTCTTAAACTGATAGCCCATCAATTCAATCGCTTCGTCCAAGGGCTGCTGCACATTCACCAAAGTGTGTTCTTTTTGGCGACTCTGCCCCTGAGCAAGTTTTTTGAACCGAGTTAAAACATTGGTCGCTGTCTCTGAGGCTTTCAAAATCGTATCCAGAGCTTCTTTCATTCGGACCGGCTCGTTTTTCATCACAGCCAGCTCTGCATGCCCGACGATCTGCATGAGTAAATTTCCAAATTCATGGGCGACACTGCGCCCAACTGCTGCGACCGTGTTGGCTCGCTCGTTTTGCAAAAGCATTTTCTGCGCATCGGCCAATTGATCTTCTTGCCATTCTTTTGTTCTTTGCAGATTCCAAATCGATATGACATTGCGCGCTTTTTGAATGATCTCGCCGTCAGTAAAGGGCTTGTTGATATAGTCCCACCTCTCAGCTTTGTCGGCGCCTAGAAATTCATTGATCGAATCTACACTTCGATCATGATAAGCCGTCACGAAAACGGCAAAAAGCTGACGATCCAAAGTCTGAACCTGTTTAACCAATTCAATACCATCAATTTCAGCACGCAAAAGCACGTCAAAGAAACCCATGGCGTAAGGTCGATTTTCAGCCAAAGCCTTTTCGACAGCCTTCAAAGCGTCCGTTGGATTTGAAACCACTGTGATCTCATAGGGCGCAGGTTGCATACTGGCGGCAGAGACCTCAGCCGTGGCCGTTCGGCTGGATTTACGGAGGGGCACTAAATTGCTAGGTCCTGGAGTGAGCAAAGATCGGATGCCTTCGGCAATTTCAGGTTCATCATCCACCACTAAAATTCTTCGATTGAAGGCTGGAGTTAATTTAGCGCCTGCTTTTCTTTCTGTCTTGAGCTGATGCACTGCTGACTTGGCTGATTGACTCATGCAGCGGCTCCCTTCAGATTGACACTGGCCAATGGAATTTGTATTCGAAAAATGGTTTGCCTCATAGGTTCGGATGAAATCAATTCGATTTCCCCGCCGCAACCTCTTACAAAACGACGGCTGATTCCGAGACCCAAGCCTGTGCCCTCTTCTGGTGATTTGGTGGTGAATTGACTTTCGAACAAGCGCTTTTGATTGTCCAGTGCGATACCTATTCCAGAATCTTCGATGGCAATGCAAAACATTTTGTCTTGAATCGACGTGCTAATTTTGAGACGGCCTCTCGTCTTGCTTTCAATTTCTGCTTCTTGCAAAGACTGCAAAGAATTTCGAAACATGTTCGTCAGCGCCTGTACCAACTCATCCCGGTCGACATGAACCAAATCTTGAGCGGCTGCAAATTCTTGAAGAACGGGATATTGCCGCTGCTGAAAAAGATCCGCCATGATATGACAGCAATCTTTGAGAATTTCATGCGCCGAGTGATTTCTCTTATCGGATCGAAGCACCGAAAGTTTTCGCATGCCATTGATGATCTTGTTGATGCGGGCACCCTCTTTGAGCAAGAACTGAGTGTCATTTTGCAAATGTGAAAGCTGAGTATCAAGTCCTGTTCGAAGACCAGTGAGATTGTCGAGATCTTCTTTCCAAAGATTCGATTTTGGATCGACTTGCGATGGAGTTTTCCAAGACTCGACAAGTTTCTCAAAGCCACCTTCACTGAATTCTTTTTCCCAAGCACTGGAGATATCTCCAAGCACCTGTAGCTGCGGAGTCATTTCGGCTTTGATTTTTCTCTCCATGCTTCCAACTCGAGTGAGAAGACTGGTCAATGGATTCAAAACTTCATGTGCCGCTCTTCCGGCGATTTCTCCGGCTGAAGCCAATCTCGTTGTGCGAATCAAAGCCTCTTGAGCTTCTTTGACTTTGTGATTTTGCTCTTCCAATTGCAAAGTTCGCTCTTTCACTTTTTGATCCAAGTCTCGATTGATTTCCTGGAGCTCGTCTCGAGATTGCTTGAGATCAGAGATCATTTCATTGAAACTTTGCGCGAGAACAGCCGTCTCATCTCGAGTGCCAATGCTGATTTGGCTGGTCAAATCGCCTTGCGCTGCCAAATGCATTCGCTCAACCAGCTTGGCCAGCGGTGCCGTGAGAGACCTCGCCAGTAAAATCGCAGCCAGAAAGGCAGCCGTCATCACGATGAGAGAAAAAATCAAAGACTCTTCCACCAGATCTGTCACTGCTCCGAAGGCCGATGCTTCTGAAGCTTCGGCCATCAGGACTATCTGACCATTGTGCGCTTTTGAAAAAGCTCCGAGAAAAGATTTTCCTTCGTGAGCCAGCTTCAAGACACTGGTTTTGGTCTTGGAGTGCAGAGCCGCCTGGAAAAGTGGACTGGCACCGAGCAAAGTTTTTGCTTTGAGAATTTGCGGGTTGGTGTGCGCAAGAATTCCTCCGTCTCGATTTGCAATGGTGATCTCACTCATTTTCACCAATGACAGAGCTAAAAGCAGCCGATCCAATTTGATGTATCCAATCACTGCCATTTGATCAATCGCCACACCTTTAGAATCTTCGACCACCACACTTCGACCGAAGCCAATCAAAGGAGGACCATTTTCTGTTGAGGCATTCCAAACAGCCTCTCCGTTTTTTAAGATTTCAAGAAAGGGAATTGGCCTCTCGAGACTGATTTGCTTATCAAAATACTGCTCTGACAAACCATAAGTTTCACTGAAGTTTTTATTTTCGTATTTGTGAAGCACCTGACGGCTTGAATCTTGATCCGGCTTTTTATAGAGAGAAACAAACACAACGTCGGAATCCTTGGAAAAAAGCTCACTGACCCAACGCGCTTGAGAGCCGGTCGACAGGACAGCAAAAAGTTTGAACTTGTCAGATAGGCCTTCGTATTGAGTTTCTAATTCGCTCGCCAAATTGGAAACCTGACTGCGATTCAAATCAAAAACCAATTCCTCTTTGTCCGATTTGAAAACTCGGACTGCGATCAATAAATAAATCACAACACAAGCTGCCAACAAAGCACTCATGACAAATAAAAATTTATATCGAATTGAAAAGCCAACCTGTCGGCTGATTTTCATCCATCACTCCCATAAGCCCCTGAAAATATTGTTTTCAAGTTGCTACTGGACTCATCGTCAAAAGATGCAAAGGACTTAATTCCAGGAGACCCCCTTGGGGCAGTTCCTGGACCAAGGGATGAGATAAGAAATCGAGTTTTGAAAAGAAGTTCTACAAAATCAGCGCAATGTCCGCACGGCGGCCTGATCGCTGAGAACTCTCTGCGCTCCTATTACTGACAAGGCCTGGAGCGAGTAAAGCGTATTCGGAGTCAACCCAGTGATGGTCACGATATGTGAAGTGGTTAGCAAGGGATCCACTGGAGTCGAAACCGGAGTACCACCAACCACAGCCTGATAATTCACCTGGGAATTGGCTGGAACGCTGGTTGTCCATTTAACTGTCGCAGAGATGCTATCGACGAAGCTCACCTGAAATCCTGAGATAGTTAGCGCAGCCTCTTGAACCGGAGGAGGAGCACAGGGATTGCTCGCCTGCGCAGGAAAGAAATAATTCTCGTTTTCTAAAACTTTCCAGCCACGAGACAGAATTTCCATAAAAGGCTGTTGAGGCGCAGAAGGAACTTTTGTCGAATCCCAAAAGAGAGAGTTTCCCATTTGACCACAGCGCTGATCCGCCACTGGTACATCCGGGTTTGTTCCATTCGGCAAAGGTCGCCACATCAACACAAGAGAAATGTGATAGCGAGGTCCCTGATAATAATCCAACTTAAATGGAAGTTTTGTACCTCTTTGCATATTCACTGTTTGTACTGAGCAACCCATTCTCGTTGGATGATCGCCATCGTTGTCGATGATCGTTGTAAAGCCCCCATTGCCATCAGAAACCTGCAAGACAGCGCCATCATCTGCAAGAACAGACAGCTGATAAAGTCCGGGATTCTCGTTGGGCGCTAGCTGAAGTTGACCTTCCATATGGATTGCAAAATACTCGTACATCGGCTGTCCCAAGTAATTCAAAACTTGCTGTCCTGTGAGCGTGCTGAAGCCCAAATCAAAAGCTCGAGTCGGGGTGAAAATTCGGTCAAAATACAAAGTGCTCTGAATCGGATTTCCGATTCGAAGATATTCACTGACCCGACCCAAACTTGGCTGCCCGTTTTGCGGCGGCATCGTCTGATCCAGCCACACCATATTAGCCACCACGCCTCGATCTTTAGCGGACGGAGTGTTGGTGTGAAAGGGATCGCAAATCGTACGATCTGGTGTTGTCAGGGGGTTCGTCACGGGGCCCGGCTGTACCACCAAGTGGGTCCCATCCTCGGTGCTGCTGGCGGACTGAACCAACGGACAAGCAGTCAGAAGCTGAGTCAGCGCTAAGAGCATCATGCCGGTTAGCCATCGAGAAGATAGAGAAGACAGAGCCGAAAGATTTGATTTGTTCGTACTGGATCTCATGTTGTCCACCCACTGCCGTTTTATGGCGTATGACTAGCAGTTTACTCCTGTTGAAAGTGAGTGATTGATTATTCGCGAGACTGGATCAGAATTGAACATTTAATGGATGGAAGCGAGACAAAGCCAATCCACTGGGCGCAAATCAATTTGAGACAAGCCCTAAAAAATACGGCTATCTATTGCATGGCGTTTGCGACAGGAATGAGAAGCTTACTTCCAACGAAAAGCTTTGAGCCCATGGGAAGCTTGTTTCCAGATTTCAGAATTTGAAGTGAGACTTTGTATTTGCCAGCAATTTGAGTCAGGTTCTCACCGCGCTTGACGATGTGGACACGAGCTCTGTGTTGCCGGCGCATGGAAAGTTTTTTAGGACGGAAGCTTGAAATCGAAGTCCCTTGAATTTTCGAGCTGCGCAAGCTTTGCGGCCGAGCATCGAAAGGAATATGAAGGCGTGATCCAACCCTGAGGGTGGAGCGTTTGCTGAGATTATTTGCTTTTCGCAAAGCTCCCAAAGTCACTCCATATTTTTTGGCAATCGTCGTGAGGTTTTCACCCGGCTTCACAACATGCGCTGCATTTGCAGATTGAGGATCTCGATTGGAGTTCGCACTTCGATTGATTGGAATCACCGAGCCCTGCTCAGCATCTTTCTCTTTGTCAGCCAAACTTTTTTCGGAGCGCTTGGCGCCGGAAGGATCAACCGGCAAACCTTCGTCTTTTGGCACTCGCAACTTCATTCCAGCTTTCAAAACAGATCCGCGAGTCATCTTGTTCATGCGTCGAAGCTCTTCGACATTTGAACTGTAATCATCAGCAATTGCTGACAAGGTATCACCAGGTTGCACAATGTAGAAGACTCCCTTTGTGGTGACAACTTCAGCCACTGTGGACGCTTGCTCGACATCCTCTGTTTTCTCCACTTTCGTTTCCACTT
This sequence comes from Bdellovibrio sp., assembly GCA_043740515.1. Classification (GTDB taxonomy): domain Bacteria; phylum Bdellovibrionota; class Bdellovibrionia; order Bdellovibrionales; family Bdellovibrionaceae; genus 21-14-0-10-47-8. Next base: position 5,704 of record JAYUCD010000079.1, read on the forward strand.
TTGCGACTGCTTTAACCACTGTCTTTCGCCCACTGCGATCGGGTACGGCTAAGCGCTGACCGATGCGGAGCTTGCGGCCTTTAGTCAAATCGTTGGCGTCTCTGAGCCAAGCAACAGTCGTTTTGTATTTTCGAGCCACGGTAAAAAGACTGTCGCCGCTTTTGATTTTATAAACTTGAGTGTCTCCCGCATCCGCCACGTATTCCACTTTACCAACTGAAGCATTGGGTGCGGCCGCCAAGGCAGCTTGAATTTGACCGAGCGGAACTCGCAATTCCAATCCAACTGTTTTCAGCGGCGCGATCTCTCCCTTGAATTTTGGATTGAGATCTTTCAGGTCATCATAGTTGATTCCCATTTTTTCGGCCATGACTCGCAGATTCACTGGCTTCTCGAGCTTCACATGTTCAAATTCGATCGGAGTCAAATATTCGATATTCGAGAAGCCATATTTTTCCGGATTGTTGCCGATCAATTTGGCTGCAATAAATTTTGGAATGTAATTGATCGTCTCTTTCGGAAAGCGGCGCTTAGCTGCAAGCTCCCAAAAATCTCGCGTGTAGTGATTCATCACTTCGCGCTTCACGCGATTCTCTCCCACATTGTAGGAAGCCATCGCCAGATACCAAGATCCAAAAACGCTGTAAAGACCTTTGAAATACTCGGCAGCGGCTTGAGTTGACATCACCGGATCGCGGCGCTCGTCCACCAAAGAATTGATTTCCAAACCGTAACGTTTTCCAGTGCCTTTGATAAACTGCCAGTATCCAACGGCGGCGGCCCGACTGGTGGCTTTGGAGGTGAATCCGGATTCGATCAAGGCGATATAAACTAAATCTTCCGGCAAACCATTTTGTCGCAAGATTTTTTTCATGAGCTTCATGTAGCGTGAACTTCTTGCCAGATATCTTTCCATGTGAGGCCGGCCGCGACCTTGAAAATAATCAATCCATTTGTTCACCAAGGGATTGATCTCGGTTGGAATCTGTTCTAGCTCTTCATCGACAACTTTGGGACCATCTGGATCGGTCAGTCGATAGGACTCGACATCGCGCAAAGTCACTTGGGGAACTTCAGACATCGGAGTGCCTTCAGGTGAAATCGTCGCTGGCGCCGAGGTATTTCCCTGAGCCAAAGTTTGTCCTAAATTTTGATTTTGTAATTTCGGTTGATGAGCACAGCCCGCGGCCATAACTAGCAACGCCGAAAGTCCTACTCCGACTCTGAGATTAAAGATCTTTATCATTCCTTAAGCCTACATAAATAGGCCCGGGCTCGCAATTCAAGAACGAGGAAAATTGCGGCTTTTGACGCTCCGACTGTTTAAGCGTTTAAGGTTTGACCACAAGACTGTCCCAAAGCACAGACTCAAACTGGACGCGACGTTCATCGGGCGATTTGCTAGTCGCTTTATCTGACAGGCGGTAGAGAATTGTATTTCGCAAAATTGCCTTCACGTAAAAGCTTGTTTCAGTCCAAGGCAACTCGTCAAACCACATTTCATCCCAAGGATCCGAGGAAAATTTTTGCATCTGCTCAGAAACAGTGGGCCGAGCTTGCACAAATAAATTCATGCGATAGGGTCCCGCGTTGTAAGCAGCCAAGCCGAGCGGCACATTGCCACCGAATTGTTTGATCATTTTTTTGAGATAGTAAGTTCCCATTTGGACATTGTTTTCCGCCAAGAAAACATCATCCGGCAAACTCATGCCCCGCATTCCCAATTCAACTGCAACTTCTTGCGCCGTCGGGCCGATCAGCTGCATTAAACCATAGGCACTTGAAGTGCTCACTGCTTTTGAGCCAAAAGCACTTTCTTGGCGAATCAAACTGCGCACCAAATAAGGACTTAATTTTTGTTTTGTCGCCTGCTCATTGATCAATTTCTGAAAAGCTTGCGGAAGCGATAAATTAATGATGTCGAGTGAGCGCAATTCCGGATTCAAATCCCCCGCTTCGTTGACCAACCGAATCGCCGGTGGATAGAGGCCCCACTGATTCAATTTTTGAGCTAGCAAAACTTTGCCAGCGGGATCAAATGGAAGTGGCACTTCGTTTAATTCCTGAAGCGCTTCCGCCGTCCAGCTGCTCTCGGCCAAAATTTGAACTCGGTCCAAAGCTTTTTTCTGCGAGCTCGACAAAGTAAAATCACTCGTGAAATCACTTTTAAGCTCTTTGCTCATGGTTAAACTGCCGGGCCACTCGAGCAGCCCATTGGATCGCTCCATTCGTAGTCTCAGGCCATAGTAGGAAAGCGGATACTTGGCCAAGAGCTCATCGATCACTTCGAGGGCTCGAGTGTTATTGGTCGCTTGCAAACTTCGACCGAGCCAGTATTTGGCATTCAGTTCATATCGATCAATATTTCTTTGCTGGAGAAGTTTTTCAAATGCGGCAATCGCACTGGACGGTTCTTTGAGGCGAAGATTGACCAGTCCTAAGCGAAACAAAACTTCATTGAAATCTTCGGCTCCAGCTGAGCTGTCCACATAGCGCTCGAAATGTTTTTTTGCTTTTTTGTAATCACCCAAAAACTGCGCCGAGCGACCGGAGATGTAAAGCAAAACGGAAGCCGAAGAACTTTCCGAAAGGCTGCTCAGAGCACGCTCTGCCAAGCGAAGACTTCCTACCGAGTCTGACTTTCGATGCAGCTGCCGAGCCCACTCAAGCAGCCTTTGCGAATCTGCTTTTTCCATACTCGACAGGGCTCGGTCTCTGAGCGAGTGCCGCTCCACCGAAGTATCTGTATTGCCACGCGAAGCCGCGGCCTCTTGATCCAAAAAACTAAGATAAATTTCAAGAATTCTTTCCTGAGCCCATTTGGATTTTCGACCGGAAGGATATTCCTTCAGGTAAGCAATGCAATCATCGATCAAAATCACCAGATCGTTGGATTTAGCAGACGCTTTGAAGCGCTCTTCAAAATTTCCTTCCGCTTCACTGGGCTCTGGTTTTATTTTTTCATTTCCTGCGGGAGCCTTGGGCTCATTGAGAGCAAACAGAACGGATCCTAGTTTCTCCCGAGTCACTTTCGCCTCTTGCTCAGCGAGACTTTGTCCGAAAAAAAACTGCGCAGCCTTCAGCTGACCTTTTGTTTGCGCCAACTCGCCAGCTACCGAAAGAATTTTCGCTTTCTGGGCTTTGTCCAGGCGATCTCGCTGCTCAAGCAAAACATCGATTTGCTTCCAAGCTTCTTCGGGTTTGCTTTTTTGATTTAATTCGATCAGCTGCAGGCGATTCTTAATCACTTCAGTTTGCAGCTGGGATTTCCAAACACCACTCAAGAGAAGACCGGGCTGAGATTCAACAATTTTAAGAGCAGACATGAGGCTTGAGTCACTTTGCTTTTTTTGCTGAGCCAATTCGCGAGCACAGTGAAACCAGGAAACAAGAATCCAGCCTCGCACGCTGCCCCATCGAGCGGAATTTTCTTTGCCGAGCTTAGCGCAGTCTGACCATTTTTTTTCACTTTCAAATTTCTTTTGCAATTGGAGGCTAGCTAATTTCTTGTCGGCTGATTTATCTGGGGTTTTATCTGTTGTCTTATCTTTGGCTTGCTCCTTGGAAGCTGCCACTGAGCTGCCGGATTTCCAGGTTAGCTTCTCAGTTTGAATATTCGAACTGTTTTCGGTCAAGGCTTGAGCCGATGACATTCCAATTAGCAACACCAGAACTGAAAGCAACGCGAGTCGATTTGATCTTTTCATTTTTTTAGGCATCGATTTCTCCGAGTCACTATAGTTCTCTGCTTTTGCGAAAATTTCATCAGTAAAATGCGATTTTTACTGTTCTGACACTTACCTTCTTGTATAAGGAACACATGAAGAAAATCAGCCTGGTCTGCTCGCTCAAAAATGAAGCTCGCCTTTTGGACCGAGGATTGACCGAGATTGAGGCCTTCATCCAGAGAATCCCACTCGCCTGGGAAATCATTTTGGTCATCGATCCAAGTCAGGATGATTCTTTAGCAAAGGCTCAAGCGCAGCGCTCCGAAAAAATTCAGATTCTCGTTTTGCCAATGTCCTCAACGCAAGGTCGCGGCCCCAGCCTCAAAGCAGGTCTGCAGGCAGCTACTGGAGATTATGTAATGATCTTTCCATTGGATTTCACGATTCCACTGGCTGAGCTCTTTCAATTTTTACAAGAGCTTGTCGTTCATCCTGAAATCGATATGGTGATTGGAAACCGAAAAACCTCGCGAAAGAAACAAGTAGCGACAGCTCGTAGCACCTGGCATTGGACTTTAGAAAAGATTATTTTAGAAAAACTGAGTCGATCAAAAGTTTCAGCGCAGTGGAAATTTCAAGATCCTCTGTGCCCCTACCTCATTTTTCAAAACACAAGTTTACAAAAAATATTACCATCGATCAAAATGAAGTCCTGGTACTTCACTCCAGAAATTTTAGCAGCAGCGACACTGCAAAATTTTAAAATCGCCGAAGCACCCATTTTATCTCGCGACACTCGCCCCAGCCAAATTCCAATCGTGCGCGAGTATCTTTTTCATCTTTTTTGATCCTGATCCTGATTCTGATTTTAACGGGACTTTTGTGAGGAAGGTCAGCCTGCCCAAGGCATTTCACCGAATTCCAACTTGCTCTCGGTAGCGATTTAGATTGTGAGCGGCACAGAGCAGCCGCAAATTCGCGAGCTCACTTCTACCGCCAGCCCAAACAGGTTTCACGTGATCGATCTGCAAATTCCATTTCGATCTACACTTGCGCTGGGATTTTGGATCTTGATGCTGACACTTCCGATCTCTCGCAAATATGGCTCTCCTGATTTGAGCTGAGATATTCTGTCTCATGGGCGATAGCGCGAGAAGATTCTCCGCCTGCTGCTCTTGCGCTGGCTTCGTTTTCTGCGATGTCTTGGTCTTAGATTTTGGCTTGGTTTTCTGTCTCATCACCTGATCTGAGATGTACTCCAGCATTTGATCCCAGCTGCCATGTGGCAGCGAATTGGACAAAAGTTCTCGCGCTTGATTCAGCTTCTCCCACTGCTCTTTGGAAAGCGTGATCTCTAGCCTCACAGATTCATCGCTTTGAACCCGAGTTTTTGGCGCAATCTTGACTTGAATTTCCAAAGATCGAGCAATTAAGCTTTCAGTTTGATCGATTGATTTCCCCGTCATCGCTTTCACTAAGTCTTGCTTTTCAACTCTTGAGATCTTCAATGCGGTCTGCCTTGTTTTTTCACGCAAGCTCTTTTGCAAAATAGAGACTTGAGCCAAGTTCAATAATCCTGACTCAAGCTTACGGTTGAGATCCGGCACATCTTCCCGATCCCACCACCCTCCAAAACCGAAATCACCGACCCACAAAATTAAAAGCGCTTCCCCTGTCGAGGAATTTGACAAAAAATCATAGTTTGCGCGATCGCCAACCGGCATTCTCGAAAAATGCTTCCGCAACTGTAGATCAAATATGCGACTGCAATTTATTTGCAATTTGCTTGCAATAAAAATCATCAAGAAATTTCAGGGCTTAGCTTTAACCAGGCGGGGTCGACAGAGAAAATTCTGTCACATATCGATCCCTTACGGGAAATTTCGGAATGACAGAGAGGCAGCGTAAACTAATCAGAGGAAGCATCAAGACTTTGGCCGAGCGATCTGGACTTTGGGCGATGATCCGCAGGGCTGTTTTCTGTTTATTCAATATGAATTCGTTCAGTTGATTCAGAGATCTGTCGAAGAAGTTGCTGATGTGATTTGAAGCATCACATCCAATCAAGAGGTGGTCATGGGTTTAGCATTAGAATTTTCAACAAGTGATGAGTGGCATGTCCTCAAGAGTGAGACCCAGTACGGGCCTTACACTTATGAGGAAATGATTCGCATGATGCAAAACGGATTGGTTTTTGGCTTCGATCACGTGTGGTCACCGCACCTCGATAATTGGAGTCCTTTGGCCGATCTCGAAGAATTCTCCAAAGATCGCTTGGCTCGTTTAGCAGAAAAAAATAAGACCACACAAGTCTTCAGTGCTCGCGCTCAAAAACGAGTGGTCTGTTCAATCCCCTGCTACGTCAACGATCAACAAATTTTGTGGGAAGGTGTTGTCGAAAATCTCAGTGAAGGCGGAGCGCTTGTACTGATGAAAAACCCTACTTTGTTGCCAGGAAATATCGTTCATCTGCACGTGCGATCTCGAAATGATCAAGACACAGCTTTCAATGTCACAGCAGAAATTTTGACAAAGCGATTGGTCAAACAACGAATCCAGCACGACACAGGAATCCACTACGCTGTGAAATTTCTGAACAAATCCCTGGCTGGCGAAAAACAAATTAAAAATTTAATCAATGAATTTACTAAAGGAGTATCAAATGAATAGCGTTATGACTTTCGTCAATGATGCCGGCATCGTCGGCTGGTTGATCATGCTTTTGGGTCTCGGATCTTTTGCCATCATCATTGAGAGAACTTCTATTCTCTATTTCCGCTACGGAATGAACATCGAAGATTTTTGGACAAAGATTCAAACATTAGTGCTGGCTCACAAAACCGATGAAGCACTGGTCCTTTGTGCACAGATGCAGACCAAACCTTTGGCACAGGCATTCAAAGGTATCTTAGAAAAAGCAGATCGCGAAGACGATGCAATTTTCCAAGCACACGATATTTCAATGGCAGAGACTGTTCCTTTGCTGACCAGACGCCTGCATTATCTTTCAATGTTAGCGAACGTTGCGACTTTGATGGGTCTTTTGGGAACCATTCACGGTCTGATCCTTTCCTTCCAAGCGGTGGCCACAGCCGATCCGTCTTTGAAGCAAGCTCTTCTTGCAAATGGTATTTCGATCTCCATGTACACAACAGCGCTTGGTCTCGCCGTGGCGATTCCCTTGATGGTTGCTTACTCCTTTCTTGTGTCTCGGCAAAATGTTTTGGTTGAGCAACTCCAAGAAAAGTGCGGCAAGCTCACGGAAATTTTAACTGGATCGCATGTGACTTCATTGTCGAAGCAAAACATTTATCCAGATTCAGTCGGCCAAACGGCTATGGCGTCAAAGAGCAAAGCTCCGCCACCTGCTAACCGCGCTGGATAGAACCTGGATAAGTTCTGAATAGAGAATGAAATTTTGAACTGAGCCATTGAAACAGGTGATTTATGAGAAGACGACAACAATTTAAAACTCTGAATGCCGCAGAATTTGAACTAGATCTGGCTCCCCTGCTTGCCGTGATGGTGAAGCTGGTGCCAGTTCTTTTGCTGTCTTCGGCTTTTGTGCAAGTGATGATGGTAGAAACAGATCTGCCGCAGGCAGTGAAGGAAGCGATCCATCAGCAGGATCTCAAACCGACCACGAGCATTCAAATCAAAGCCGATTTGAAAGAGGGAATTCAGATTGTTATTGCCAAGGCCGGAAATCAGAAAATTCAGCCTGTACCAATGAAAGATGGAGCTTTTGATTTTGCCTCTTTGCATAAAACTTTGCAAAAAGTAAAATTAGAAAATCCCGAAGTCTTCAAAATTGAATTTTCACCAGAAGCCAACGTCCCTTATCGGGATGTGGTCCGCATGACTGACGAGGCTCGAAAAAGCCGCGACAGAGATGTTCGATTTCCTTTGTTTGATGCCAAAGAAAACAAAACTGTGATGACCGATTATATGTTTCCAGATGTGGTCTTCACCAATATTTTTGACGGGTAGATTATGAGCCGAAGAAAAAGATTTGAACTGCCAAAAAAAGCGAGCACTTTTAGTCTGAACATCACATCGATGACAGACATGTTCACCATCTTATTGGTGTTCTTGTTGCAAACTTACTCGACAGCTGAAATTCAGGTGGCTCCGGAAACGGGCCAAGCCTTGCCAATTTCCAACTCGGATTCAAATCCGATTGCGGCTCTGCAGGTTTCAGTGACTCGCAGTGAACTGAAGGTTGGCGACCGGGTCATTGCCTCGCTGAAAAATGATAACTTCGTGAGCAAAGACATTGATGCTCACGACATCAATTTTATCGTTCCGCTTTTTCAAGCACTTGAGCAAATGGCCAAATCTGAAAAAGCAGCGCAAGAAAAATTTGAAACAGATCAAGCCAACGGAACATTGCCGGTGCATTTAGATCCGCACGGCAAACCACTTCCGCCAATAAAGCCCAATGCCGGAATTTTGGATGGTCGGATTTTAGTTAAAGCGGATCAAAACTTGTCTTATGGAGTTTTGCGCAAAGTGATGTACACCGCCTCCATGGCAGGATTTCCAAAATTGAAGATGGCCACAGTTGTTGGTAATTAGCACCTTGATTGGTGCAGGTGACGGAGTTGTTTATGCGTAACAAGTCGACTCAAAAATTTTTCTCTCTTTGTTTAACAGCCGTCACAGTGCTCGTTGCACTGCCGTCTTTTTCGGGAGAAACTGAGAGAAAAGGTCTTTTGCCAGAATTGAAAATCAATTCAACTGACGAAGCTGCCAACCAAAGAAAAGCTCTGCAAAGCGAAGTCTTAATTACCAAGACCGAAAATCAAGCCATTCAATCCTTGATGGTCATCATTAAAAAACAGAAAGGCAGCTCGCAGGAGCCTGACCTCTGGAACCGTTTAGCTGAGCTCTATATGCGCCGAACCAAGTCCGGTCGCTTTTTTGATTTGAATCGAAACGAAAAGGGAGCTCTCAGCTTTGCTCCACCCGCAGTGACCGGCGAAACGGCCATTGTAAATCTCAAGCGAGCTGTTCAAGTTTACACCAAAATTGAAAGAGAATTTCCCAAATACAATGAAATGGATTCTGTTCTTTTCAACAACGCTTTTGCTAGCCAGCAATTGAAAATGCCAAAGGACGCAGAAGCCCTTTATCACAAAGTCGTAACCCAACACCCACGCTCAACGCTTGTACCCGACTCTTATTTAGCACTGGGCGAAATTGCCTATGACAAACAGAAGTTCAAAGAAGCGCTCGAGTCCTTCAATGCGATCGGCAAGTTTCCAGAATCACGAGTTTATTCTTACGGAATGTATAAATCGGCCTGGACGATGTACAATCTCCACCAAAGTGACGATGCTATTCAAAAATTAATCGATGTGGTTAAATTTCAAGATCCGCGCAAACGCAGCGGCCGAGAAATGAATCACAATCTTCGCTCAGAATCTCTGAGAGATCTTGCTTTGTTCTTCGAGGAAACTCAGACTGCTGAAAAAGCCAATTCATTTTTCAACGCGATTGCCACTCCAGACGAAGTGGGCGAGTGCATTCTCAACCTAGCAAAGCTCTACGACGCCCACGCTCGACAAAAAGAAATGACACTTTTTTTAGCTGAATTTCTGCAAAAGCAACCGAATTCATCCAAGCGACTGAAGATGGAAACTTTGCTGGTCAATGGAAACGAAACTGCTCGCAATCGAAGTGAAGTTTTAAAACATCTGATAATTGGATCAGCACTTTGTCAGAAAAATTCTGAGTGGAGAGTGACTAACAAAGATATCGCTGAAGCTGAATGTGATTATGACTTTGCGAAAACCAATATGGAAATCGCTAAAAAATGGTGGGACCTGTGGCAGAAAAATAAAACAGCCACCCAATCTCGTGAACTGGCTGAGCTGACTCAGGAAGCCTTTCGCCTTCACCTCAACCGTGAAGATCCAACCAAGCCTGACACGAAATCTCGCTATGCCTATGCAGAACTTCTCTTTCAGATTGGCGAGTTTCGAAAGGCAACGGAGCAATATCAGCTCGTTGGAACAAAATCCATCGACACTCAAACCGCTCATGATTCAAATTATTCGGCCCTGGTGGCACTTGAAAAGGCCAGACAAAAAAAGAAGGAAAAAACAGATGATGCCGAGCTGATCCGCATTTCAAAATATTATTTGGAGCGCTATCCAAAGGGCGAGCATGTGACTCAGGTGAAATTCAAAGTGGGTTTCACTGCTTACGATCAGGGCAATATGCTTGAAGCTGAGAAATGGCTGCGACCGATCGCCGCTGATAGCAAAAGTGGAGAATTCAAAGCAAAATCGGAAGATTTGGTCTTGGATATTTTGAATGCGCGAAAGGATTTCGCTGGAATCAAAACTTTCTCAAAAGAACTACTTAATCAAAACAAAGATGAAACTCGAAAACTCGCTTTGACTAAGATGATGCGAGAGGCAGATTACAGCCAAATTCAAGAAGTCGCTAAAAAGAATGAAAAATCAAAAGCGGCCGATATGCTATTCACGTTCTATCTTGAAAACAAGAGCTCTCCTCTTGCTAAGGATTCTCTGTGGCAAGCCTTGTCGCTTTACTATTCTGATGGAAAAGTCATTCAAGGCGCTGAGACCGCTCTGACATACGCCAAAGCTTACCCGGATGACAAACGCTCGCTGGATGCTCTCAAGGACGCGGCAAAAAATTATGCCGACGCGGGATTTATTTTACCGGCTGCTCAGACGATGAAAATGATCGCTACAATTTCGACTAAGGACAATGAGAAATACACAGAAGCCGCTAGCGAACTGTATCTGATCGAAGGAAAGATCAAAGAAGCACAAGAGACCCTACGAAGTCAGCTCTCTGATAAAAATCGAGCCAATCATGGCAAGATTTTAGCCAAGCTTTTGCAGACAATGAAAGGCCGTGAAGCGACACCTGAATTTAAGAAAATCGAAGATCAGATTCTAAGCTCAGGTTTTCAGCCTTACGCATCTGAAATCAAGATGAGTCGAATCGAAGCGATCTACGAGGCCGGAAAATTGACTGAAGCTTTCAACTCGTCCAAATCTCTGGTCGGCAGCGAAGCGGCCGATGATGATATTCGAGCTCGAGCCCGCTTGGTTCAAGCCAAAGTTTTGGAAAAAGAATTCGTCGAGTCACGCACCAAAACTACGCTCGAAAAACTGGCTGTGGTTCTCAGCATCAAAACAGAGAAGTTGGACAAAGCCCAAACTGCATTTTTGAGTGCTGCTAAAACTGCCAAAAATCCCAACATCAAGTTGTCGGCACTGGTTGGCTTGAACAGAATTTACACCAATTATGTTGATACGGTCGGACATCCAGATTTGAAAGACTCGGCACAACTTTCGGCTGAGGATAAAAAATTACTGGCAGATCAACTGGGGAAATTAACAGCTCCGATTTTAGAAAAGAAATTGGACACAGATAAACAACTGCAAAAGCTAGCGAAAGAGACCAAGGCCGCAGGATCTGCCGAAACAGATTTTGCAAGTCTACCCGTGGAAGCCACGGTCAAGCCGCAGTTGCGGAATTTGCCAGTCGATCAGTTGAAAATGTTTCTACCCGGCTTGAAAGCAGATTCTATTTTGCTTGATGCCAATCGATTCGAAGCTACAGCATCAGCCAATCAAAAATGTGGTTTTGTTGAAACCGACAAGACTTCGGATCTTATTTCTCTCTCGCAAAAAGCGAATGTCTGTGCACTTGCCAAAAATCCAGATCAAACTGAAAAATTTGCTTTTGAAATGACTCGCAAAGATCCCAAATCTCCATTGGGAACTTTCTATCTGAGCTTGGCTGCCGAGATGCAAGGCCATATGGAAAAAAGCGCCTGGTTGGTGGATCTGTCTTTGAAAAAATCAGGAGAAGTGCCTTTCGTGCTTTATCAAAAAGCACGTGCCCATTATCAGCTGAAAGAATTTGCGCAAGCAAACGCTGGCTTTATCAAAGCCTTTGATCTGGGTCTGAAAATTCCAGAGACAGTGCTCATGCACGGTATGGTGAGCTTTGCCCAAGGCGATTGTTACTCGATGATCGAAGATTTCGCCAAACTGGACCGAAGTTGGGTCGCCAAATACAATCTGATCCCGGCAATGACTGAATGTCAGGCACAAAAGGGAGAATTTGATAAAGCCGTGGCAACCGCCGAAGAGTCTGCGAAGGCTTCGAGCAGTCCTGTAGATCTGTGGCTCCAACTGGCTCGCATCCATGAGATCTATCGATTTGATACGGCAAAAGCGATGTTGGCTTACGAAACAGCCTTCCAATCTGCCAAGCAAATCGAAACGAAAGATTGGATTCAGAGAAAGATCACGTTTTTAAAGGGCCAGCAGACGGTCAGCCAAAATGAAGGAGAAAAGGCCAAATGAAATTAGCAATTCACTTCTTAGTTTTCTGCATGACATTGATTTTAGCCGTGGCTCAAGCTTCGGCAAAAACGAAAACGACTCGTAAAGTTCAAGAGGTTAATTTTTCTGAGGTGGATCTCAAAGGAACTGTGAGAAATCCAGACGGAGCTTACTTGGTGCAAAAGCGCGGCATCAAATTTATGCCACTGTTTGAGGTGCAAAAAGATATGGATTTAAAAATTCGCGAATCTGTTCAGTACGTGAGGTAGAACATGCAAAATCTGTTGATCGAACAAACCGGTCCACAAGGCCTGGTCAAAACCTGGAAACTCCGCTCCGAGCAGAGATCAGCAACCTTTGGTCATTCGAAGCATGCCCATTTGCGCACGACTGTCGAGTCGGCCAAGGGCATCCAAGGTATTTTTGAATTCAAAAATAACAAATGGTATTACTTGAATCTTGATTTGGCGACGAAGCATTCAGAAATTGCCGAGGGCAAAGATGAAATTTGTTTCGACAAGGATTCAGAAATTCGAATGGGCACAACCATTCTGAAAATCAAGCCACTGGATTCAAGATCAGCTCTTTTCTCTTCGCTCCTCAAGGGTGATGTCAGCAAACCGGCAGCCGACCGGAAGCCATTTCAATTGTTCACCGTGTATTCTGGCGTGACGTTGCTGGAGACTGAACTGATTGTGATTGGCAAAAAGTTCACTTCGAAGTTTGACAGCGCACGCACTCAGTTTGTCGCTGACCAACAGATCGATCTGAAAAAAACCGCACTCGGTCATCTCGAGGTCACTCAAAGAACTGTGTATCTAACTGACGTTGAGGCTCTCAAGCACATGTCACCGGGACAGTTGATCGACGCCGACGGAAAAAAATCTTTGATGATCACTTGCATTGGCGGAGCTTTTCTCGCTTTGCTTTTCATCCTCGCACCAAGGCAAAATTCTCTCGATGATGTTTTGGCTCAATTGCCACAAACTCCTCGTGAATTTAAAATGGAAGTGCAAAAGAAAAAGAAAGTCTCAGCTCAAAGCGCTCCCAAAGAAGAAGCCAAACCGACAGAAAAACAACAAGCGGCGGCTGCACCCAAGCAGTCTGGCGGATCCAGCAAAGCAGCCAGCATGATCAAAAATTTGGCAAGTGGTCGCATCTCTTCATTAGTTGGAAAAGTTTCAGCTGCTGCTGCCCGCTCTGCCAATGTGGTTGTGACTTCGGGAATTCCTGCCGGCTCGGCCGCGACTGGACGCGCTCTGGCGGCCCTTGGCGGAATCGACAAATCAGGAAAAGATTGGTCGTCTGAAGGCAAAGGCACTGGCATCACCATTTCGACCAACGGAAAAGCCGGCGGCAAAGGCACAGCAGGCATGGGAACTTTGGCAAATGGCAAAACCGGAACTGGTGGAGTCGGCTTGCTCGAGGAGGAAGGCGAAATTGTCGGCGGCCTCGACCGCGAAATCATCGCTCAGTACATCCGCACTCACCTTGGCGAAATTCTCTACTGCTACGAGCGGCAACTGTCAGCGAGCCCAGACCTGTATGGAAAAGTTGGAATTAAATTTACGATCCTCGGAACCGGTGCAGTGGAAGCTCAGCGGATTGGCGACAGTACTTTGAAAAATGCGACGGTGGAAGGTTGCATCTTGCAGAAAGTGGCAAGATGGAAATTCCCAACACCTGAGGGCGGGACAAAAGTGTTGGTCACTTATCCTTTCCTTTTCAAAAGCACCAATTAGAAGTGCAGCATAGAGTTAGATGAAAAGAGGAGTGCGCGGTTTGTAGAGCGCCATACAAATGAAAGCGCAACAACGGAGGCCGTTATGTTAAAAAAGTTGATCCTCGCAGTTCTCGCCAGTGCGATTTGTTTCTCGGCGCAAGCTCAAACCGCCGAAAAAGAAGAGCGCGGCTCTGATAAGCTCGATTTAAAAAATCTAGAAGACAAATACTGGTCGGCTAAAGACACAGACTTTACCGTCGTGCAAAATCGCGCTTACACCAAAGCCAAACGCGCTTTTGTCAGCCTAGGCTACGGACCTTTGGTGAATGATGCCTACTCTTATGGGCGTATGACAAACTTGGCAATTGGTTATTATTTCACCGAACGTTGGGGGGTCGAGGGAACCTACGAAACTGGAAATTTGAAAGACAGTGATTCAACGGACACATTCAAAAACCTCAATCAATTTCCTCCGAACTACAATCGTTTCAAATCCTACAACTCTGTGAATGCCATTGTTGTTCCTTTCTACGCCAAAATGAGTTTTTGGGATCGCAAGGTGATGTATTTCGATCTTCAATTTGCAGCTGGCATTGGCCAAATGACCTATCAGATTCAAAAGGTAAACGGCGTGCCTTCCTTAGGAACTGCGACAGACGCTTCCGAGAATCGCTCAACGATTGCTTATAATTTTGATATCACCCAGCAGCTCTTTTTCCAAGAGCACTTTGCCTTTCGCTTCGATATCAAAAACAAATGGTCCAATCAATCAAAAGAAAGATACTTCATCAGCGGATCACAGGACCGTTCCCTTGGAAGTTTTAGCCAACAAGATACTACCATGCTCCTTGGCTTAACGATTTTTTACTAATTGGAGTGAGGATTTTTATGAATTTATTTATTGAAAAGTTGCAAACTGGCAGACAGGTAGGGATCAGAGGACTGGCGTTGATCGCTTGTCTGATTTCTATCAATCTGAAGGCGGCGGATTTAAATACCGAAATTCAAGGTCGAGAGCCTGATGCCAAATTGAAAATTAAAAAATCTTTGGTTCCGCAATATGATTTGGCAAAAAAGAAATCTAAGGACATTCCCAAATTGGATATCGGCCAAGAAAAACAATTGCGTGCAGGAGCGATCGAAGCTGCGAATTTGAGCTCAGGCACTGAAAAAACATTCAAAGAGCCTGCAGTTGTTAGAAAAACTTCTCCATCAGCCATTGCAAATTTAAAAACAATTGGAAAAGCTTTGCCACCCGTCTCTGCCGCGAAAAAATTAGTAACGATCGGAGGCCAAGCACCAGCACTCCCTAAAGTTGCTGAAGTTTCCAATCCTAGTTTCAAGGAAGCAAATCCACAGCTGGTTAAAATCGAGGAGATGACTCCTTCTCAGATGAAACTTTTGCAGGCCCTGATTTTTTCGGACATCAAAAAAGATTACCCAATGGCGCTCGCTTTGTTTGCTGAGCTTTTGGAAGACCCAGTGATGAAAAGTGAGGCGACCTATCAGGTGGCAATCACCTCTCGAAATCTGGGTCTTTACTCGGAATATAAATTTCGTATGCTTCAGTTACTGAATGACAAAAAAACAGATTGGCAAAAACAGGCCGCTGTCGATTTGGCAGCTCATGCAGGTGAAGGCGACGTGGAGCTAGTGGGTGTCCTTGATCCAAAATTGGAAGCTCTCAAAGTCGAACTGGAAAAAGCAGATACCTACCAAATCAATCGCGCTAAATATTATTTGGAAAAAGGAAATTTGACGAAGGCTTTTGCCGCTGTTGACGAAATCGTCATGGACTCTCCCGTTTACACTGATGGTTTATTTCTCAAGTCCTTGATTCTCTATCGCGGTGGGAATTTGAAAGAAGCCATCAGCTTGCAGCAGACTGTGTTGAAAGACGTGATGGACAAGCGCCCTGATTCTGAATTCAAATCGATCGTTGCGATCACCTTGGCAAGACTGTTTTTCCAGGCTGGTCAATACAAAGAGGCTTATGAACATTACTTGAAAGTTGAAAAAAACCACCCCGAGTGGTTGCAATCAATGATTGAGCAAGCTTGGGCTCAAGTTCTTTCAAGTGATTATGAAGGGGCGACCGGCAATATGTTCAGTCTGCACACAGATTTCTTTAAGAAAGCTTTTGCACCTGAATCCTACGTCGTTCGAACGGTTGGATATCTCAATCTTTGCCAATATGGAGACGGTGCGAAAGTCGTCTATGATTTTAAGCGCAAGTACACTCCGGTCTTAGCTCAACTGAAGGACTATCAAAGCAAACAAAAAGAAAATATTAGTTACTACGACACAATTAAATCTTGGGCTCGAAACTCGGACCTCAAAACTTTTGACGGTCTGCCGCGAGAATTTATTTTCGCTCTGACTCGGCATCCAAGCTTTATCCTGCAGCAAAAAATGATTAACAGCATCGAGGACCAAGGCACTAAGCTCAACAAAATGAGTATTGATCTCATCAAATCGGAGCGAATCGCATTGGCCGCTCAATCCGATGCGAAACAAAAAATTACTGAGCTTTCGAAGAAAAAGCGAGATCCAGCCAGCAAGGAATTGGAACAAGAAGCGATGAATTTTCAGGAAAAGCGTTTGATGGCTTTTAAAATTCAGCACTATGTGGCTCAAAAAGCTAGAAATTCGCTCAAGGATTTGCGAAATGTTGCGACGATTCGATTGGATAAAGAAAAAGCTCACTTCCGAGATCTCGCTGGCAAGGCTCTGAAAACTCGATTTAGTCAGATGTATACAAAATTGAACGCGACCCTGGATCAAGGCGATGTGCTCAAATACGAATTGTATTCGGGCGCTGGCGAACACCTTCGTTATCAATTGGCAGGCGGCGATGTGAAAGACAAAGAACACGCTGAACTGAAAGCAGAAGCAGGAAAAGATCTCAACTGGGATTTCCGCGGCGAGATTTGGGAAGATGAAATTGGGCATTACCGTTCTTCACTGAAGAACGTCTGTGCGCCAGAGGACCGTGTGTCCTCGAACAGTTCACCAGCAGGCAGATAATTAACGATCTTTCAGGAGAAAGAACAGATGAACACAGCAAGTCGAAATACACCACGAATTTTAGGGAAGAACACTTTGAAATTCACTCGCCGCACAGCCTTGGTGATCGGAATGGCCTTTTCCAGTCATGCACTGGCTGGAGCCACGGCCCAAGAGGGAATGGAAAAACTGAAAACCAATTTGCTGAATTCAAAAACCAATTTGGAAGAGTACCAAAAGAATCTCAAAATTGTTGAAAGCAATGTGGGCGAAGTCAGCAAAGCCAAATCCCAAATCGAGCAAGAACGCTCCAAAGTGAGCAAGTCGATGGATGAGAACAACCACAAACTCAAAGCTTTCGAGAAAACCGAAGCAGAGCTGGCAAATCTGATCAATCTTGAGAAAAAAGAAATTCAAGCTGAATCGACAAAAGCCAAAGAAATGGAAAAAGCCATAGCGCAAATCAAAGAAACCGAAGCCAAGCGAACGGCTAATATCGCAAGCTACGAAGAGCAGCAAAAGCAATTGGCCCTGGACAAGGCGGATTGGAAATCACGAGCTGAGCAAATTTCAAAGCTTCAGCATGATCTCGACTCTCGAGTCAAAGCTCTGGCGGCTCAAGAAAATGAGTGGACCGTCAAAAAGCGTGGCTACCAAGGCGAAGTTTCCCATTGGCAAAAAGAAGTAGATCGCCAGCAGAAGTTATCTGAAAACTATCGCTCTTTAGCGGAAGTGAAAGAGTAGTAAATACGAAGTTATTAGCGGCGAATTTTTCGCTCAAATCGACTGCTCAGTCGGTTGATGAATCTTTTGGATTCGTCAACTCCAAGGGCCGCCGTTAGGACAAAATAAATCAGTCCAAATGGGACGAGAATCCAAATCAAATTTAAAAACACATGCGTGTCGCCGACCAGGCGCTTGATTCCGAACCCAACGGCTCCGGCCAAAATGGCAGCTCCCCAAGTCTTCAATAAAAACATCACGGGCGCTTCGGTCACACCAATTCGTTGACGTAAACTCCGTCGAAGCAAAACATACTCAATCCATCCTGCGAGCCCGGCCGAAGCCGTCAATCCTGCGGTTCCCCAACTGGCCTCGAAACCCAACCAGCCTGGAAGCTTCAAGCCAAAAAGATAACCCAGCACCGTCGTTAAAATCACACGCAGCACTGCAAATTTCAGAGGTGTTCGCGTGTCTCGCAAAGAATAAAATGTCGACGAGTACAAGCGACCCACTGTGGTCGAAAGCAAGCCAACAGTTGAACCTGCCAGAACCGTCCAAACATAAAAAGTACTGGCCTGATTGAACTCACCACCTCGGTAAAGGCCATCAATCATCACATCACCCAAAAATAAAAACCCTACAGCCGATGGAATCACAAAAAAAGCAATCTGCTTGAATCCAGCCGCAACTCGAGTCCGCAAGAAAGCCGCAACTTCCTCTGGAGTTCCCTTGGCACTGGACATATTCGGCAGCTCTGCGGCTGAGACCGACATGCCAAACAAACTGATCGGCAGCATGTACAAGGACTGTGCGTAAGCGAGAGCCGAGACGGCGCCACTGGGAAGCAAGCTTGCGAGCACATTGTCGATATAAGCACTGAGCTGTACCACTCCCCTTGATGTCACCACGGGCGCGAAATTTTTCAAGATGCTTTGCACATGCGGATTTTTCACCAGCGGCTTGAAGCGCAAACCGGGCGCAGATTTCCAAACAGTCGGAAGCTGAATGAGAAACTGCAGGACAGAGCCGACAAAAACTCCCCATGAAGTCAGCACAACCAATTCGGCAGGCGAAGTTGATTTGCCAAAGTAAACAAGCGTCCCAATGATCGCTAAATTCCAGATCACCGGTGCCGAGTAGGAGAGAAAAAATTTGCGGTGGCTATTGAGAATTCCCAAACACCAAGCGGACATCACAAGAAAGCCGACTCCGGGGAAAAAAATCTGCACCAGGCGAATGGTCAGATCACGCTTCTCGCCGTGAAATCCAGGCGCGATGAGATCAATCAAAGACGGCGTGACCAGCACTCCCACGGCCACCAAGACGGTCACGAGAATCGCCAACACCGAGCCGATGATGCCGGCGACCCGATCGGCCTCTTCTCGTTTGCCTTCGGATAAAAGATTGGCGTAAACCGGGATGAAAGAGGCGGAAAGGACTCCGTCACCCAGTAGATTTTGCAGGAAATTGGGGATTTTCAAAGCGGCATAAAAAGCATCGCCATAGTCTGAATTGCCGAAATAATAAGCGAAGATTTTCTGTCGAACCAGTCCCATCACTCGGCTCAAAAGGATTCCAAGTGCGACCAGGGCGGCCCCGCCTCGAGATTTGGGCTTTTCGCTCGAATTCCCGGTATTTAAGCCGTCATCCATGGGCTTTTCCAAGATTCATCCTTTTTGCAAGTCATTTGCAGCATCCAGTTGCATCAGAAAATGGGCTGTGCTACGACCATCTCCTTGTAAGAGACTACTTTGGAGGTTACCCCTTGGCAAATCATAAGTCGGCAGAGAAACGCGCTCGTCAATCCGTGGTTCGAAAAGCCCGAAACTCACGCGCAAAAGCTGCTGTAAAAACAACTGAAAAGACATTAACAAAAGCTCTGGAAGCGAAATCAAAAGATGTTCCAGAATTGCTCAAAGCCTACATGAAAAAAGCGATGTCGGTTGCCGACAAAGGAACTTTGTCTAAAAAGACAATTTCTCGCAAAATTTCTCGAATTTCTAAGCGTGTTCACGCTGCGATGACTGCTGCAAAATAAGAGAGCCCAGCTGCGAGCTCGCTGAACGAAAATTCAGTGAAGGCTCACGAGTTCAAAAGCTGTCAAAGAAATAAAAAAAGAGAAGGCCACAAACCTTCTCTTTTTCTTTTTCCAAATCCTGTTGAGTCAAATCACTGCAAGTTTTCAACTTCCGTTCGAGCCGAAACGTATGAACGAATTTCTCGCTTGTGTTCGAATGCCAGATTTTTATAAGCGCAGCCGACAATATGCTCGCCAGTGACTTTGTCTTTGATGGCGTTTCGAACTTCAACTCGGACACAGATAAAACTTCCGTGCGGAATTTGAAAACTGATCACCGCTTCTTTTTCCAGAGGATAGCTTGCTGGCAATCGAAGCGACAATCCACCCTCCCCGATCTCACTGCCTTTACCGACCAAGTAATCTCCGTTAAATAAAAATCCAATCGAACGGAAGAACTGTCGACGAGGGAATTTTCGTTTAAATGACTGTGCGAAACTTTGATTTGCCATCAAGAACTGATCGGATGAATCGCGCTTTGAGACAACTAGAGCTTGGTCGAGTTCATCGTATCAAACGCTGTTTGCGAAGCCTGCAAACCACAGGTCTTCAAGATCAGATTTTCGAGCCAAATATGCGAGGAAAGGGGCGAAGATTTAAGCGCCCGGTCTGTATCGGCTAAGATCAGCAAACAACCTTCAAGCTTCTTGATTGACCAACGTTTAGCTTGGCGACGGTAATCATCCAAATAATAGCTGGGAACCATCGCTGCCTGAGCAAGCTTCGAGCCGGCGAGATTTCGCTCGAGCCCCTGCTTGATCAACAGCAAAATTCGCATATGCCGAGCGACCAAGGTGACAATTCCAATTTCATTTTGGCCTTGATCGAGAAGTTGGACCAATTGAACCAGGGACTCGACCCGATTGCCTTCAGCAATTCTCTCGGTAAGATCAAAGACATTTTCTTCGCGCTTCCGAGAAACACATTGAGCCACGTCCTCGAGCTCAACCGCTTTTCGCAAGCCTAAATAATCTTTTAGTTTGACAACTTCGGATTCGATTTCTGTCAGTTGGTTCCCGACCAAACGGTGCAGAAGCTGAACGGCATCATCTGAGATGCTCAGATCATGACCTTTACAGATGTGGCGAATCCAACCAGGAATTTGATTTTCGAAAGGCTTCTTGAACTCGACATGAATGGCTTTTTCGATCAGCGATTTGAAAAACTTTTTTCGCTTGTCGACTTTGGCGCCGGCCAAAATAAAAACGGAACTGTCAACGGGCGCCTGGAACAGGGGCTCAAGCTCGAGCCACTCACGATCATTTAAATCCTGAACTTCTCTGAGGAGAATCACTCGCCTTGGCGCCATCATCGGCAAAGTTTCCACTTCGTCTCTGACCTGAGAAACGTTTGCATCAGCCGCGTAGTAGGAATTGAAATTAAAATCCGCCGCACCGTTGTGGAGGGCGCAAACTTTCAGGTAATTGACGGCTTGACTGATCAGATAAGGCTCTTCGCCGTAAAAAAAGTAGAGCGGCGCAAAATCTTGTTTCTCAAAACTTTTCTCGATGTTTTGATAAAGACTTTGCGATTCTAATTGCATTTTACCTTACTTCTTTTGGTGCTTTTTTCTTATGCATTTTTTTTAACATCTAAACGCTAAAAGTTCTCGGTCATTCGGTCATGGGCCTCTGACATCATCTCGGCAGCCGCAGCCTCAATGTTTTGCCTTCTCG
Organism: Bdellovibrio sp.; assembly: GCA_043740515.1. Taxonomy (GTDB): domain Bacteria; phylum Bdellovibrionota; class Bdellovibrionia; order Bdellovibrionales; family Bdellovibrionaceae; genus 21-14-0-10-47-8. The sequence goes on from JAYUCD010000079.1 coordinate 26,916, forward strand.
CCGCTAGGTTGTAAAGTGGATTCACTGTGTTAATCCCCGCCGCACTGACTGTTGGTGCAGCATAGTTTCGTTCGCCTTTGAAAACTCCACTCCACAAAACTGTTTGGTCAGAATTTCGTCTCAAAGTAACATGCGCTGTGATCAAGATTTGATACTGAGGCGAAAGAAAAGCTCCGGTTGGCAAAGTCCCTCCTGAGTTCGGCGGAGTCGCATTGTATTGAATCGAATCAATCTCGCCTTCGACAACAACCTCGGCTTGATGAGCATCGGTGACACGGCCAATTTTTGAGCGTTCGAATTCAAAAATCATCGAGTTGGTAAAAGCCACCTCGACACTGGGCTCAAAGG
>JAYUCD010000080.1:0-8305 GCA_043740515.1 Bdellovibrio sp.
CAGAGTTTCCTTGGATATAATCTGTGACATCCGTGTTGTCTTTTATTTCTTTCTTTAGGCCCTCAAGCAGCTCCATCCAAGTCTGCAAGGAATGACCCATGTCATATCCTAGTACATCTGCCAGCTGGGTAAAATCCTTTTTTTGAAAGGCTTCGAGCGCCTGGCCAATTGTTCGCGCGGTTTGCTTCTCAGCTGCCAGCCAGCTCTCTGATTTCACCAAAGACAGGTTGGGAAAGACATTGTTAATAGAAATAATACTGTCAATTAGGAGCTGCGATCCGTCGACCAGATCAACGAACTTTTTCAACTGGCCCTCAATGCCTTTGAAGCGGATGTCATTGGCAAGTTCATCATTCTGCTGAATCAATCCAGGAATCTGCTGCACCCAATTGATCAAAACTTCGCCGAGAAGAGAGGAGGGCTTCTGACTTTTGACTTCCAAAATTTCGACCTCACTAAGACCTACAACTGCCAAGCGTTTTTCATCTGCTTCGTCCAAAGCAAGGCCATTGATTTTGAACTGGCAGACCACTTCGTTTCTCACTTGAAGTTCTTTTTCAATTTGCTGGAACACTTGGCCAAGATTGGCTTCGTTTCCAAATTGATTCAAAAGATCTTTATGACTGTAAATTATTTCACTCATTTTGCAACCTCCTCAGGGGTGTTGGCGATTTGCAGATCCGCAGCCGTCAAGCCGTAAGACTGCAGGTAGAGCTCAAGCACGTTTTGTAAAAGCAGTTGCACGCCTAAGCTTTTTTCTAAAAGTTTTTCCGGTGTATCCGGTCCGATGCGTACTTTTTCAGTTTGATACCACCGAACCAAAACTGCCAAAGAAGGAACAAGTTTTCCGATGGTCTCGATGATTTCTTCGCCGCGGTTGATGATTCCGGCGACCTTTTCGAGGTTCGCTCCCTTTTGCACAGATTGCATTTGCTCAATCATTAAAAGATTGATGTCAGCCATGCGAACGATTCCGTCTTGAAAGAGCGGCTGATCATTGGGCGGAAAAGCTTCTGACATGTAGATAGCTTTCAGAAAATTCCACTGAAATTCAACTTCTTTGGGAGCTAGCATCCAATAAGAGGGGCTGCCTTTTTGCAAACTGATCATTCCGATCTCTTGCTTTTCACCGGTCAAAATTTTCTTCATGGCCATTGCGACCTTGTCAGAAACAAAATCGGTTTCGTCATTTCCGCGCATCACATAGGAGCCTTGAGCGCGAGGTCCGGTTTCCCAAAAATTGACAGTCGAAAGGCTTAGATTTAAACAAGCTGTCCCAGTCAAGCTGGCCATGTGCATGGGTGCACTGTCTGCTCCGACCACGAGCTTGGCGCCTTTGATCAATTCAAACAGTTCGTACAAATTTGTCTTTCCGGCAAAATTGACGATTCGATCTTCTGGCATCGAATTCACAATTTGACCTGCTAGCTGAGCCTCTGCTGGAGATCCAACCAGTCCGACCTTAACTGAGCTCAGTTTTGCAAACTGATTTAAAATTGTGATCCACTTGATGGGACTGATTTGCTTTTTCCCCTCGCTCGCTCCAACATGCACGATGACTTCAGGAGCCTGTGGGTGCGCCTTCAATCCCTCTGGAGACTTCCAATCTGACTCCATCAGATCGGCGCCCACCATGGTTCCGAAAATTTCTGCCAGATGATAACGATTTGACCGGTTCACTCCAACTTGAGCATAAAAATAAGCGCTCATGTCGTCAGGTATCGCCAGGAATCCATCCGAAGTTCTCGAGTATCCAGTGACCTTGGTATTTTCTTCGGCCAAAGCGTGAGTCAGATAACTGGAAAAAGGTGAGAAGGAAAAATTTAGAATCCAATCGTATTTTTCAGCTTTCAGCTCGTCGATAAATGTTGTCAAAAGATCGTAAGAGGCTTTGACGTTCAGCTGACTTTCCAGCAGTGGAGTGATCAATTCTGTCGTTGGAAGAATTCTTTGCTTCGAGACAACTTCCAGACCATCCAGTGCCGCTTGAAATCGAGAGCGAGTCAGCACTTCGATCTGCGAATCAGGATGTAGTCGCTTCATTGCGCGCAGTGCGGGCCAAGTCTGAAAAATGTCGCCGAGCCTTGCGAGCTCAAGTACCAGAATTTTCATTCAAGACCTGCTCTCTGGTCAACTCGACCAACATTTTCAACTTTTCAGTTTCTGCAGAGTAACCTTGAGTATTGACCACATCTTCAGTGATCTTCTCAAGCCTCAGTAAAACGAGATTCAATGGGTTTTCTGAATTCTCTGACATTGTCGACTCCCTTTAAGTTTAATATTTGATTCAAAGCAGACTGACGGAGCAGACAAAGCTGATCCGTTTCGGCCCAGGCACTGGCCAGTGTTGGATTTCGTTTGAGTCGCAACAAACTGTCTTTCCACTGTGGGAACTGATTTTCAATCGCCTCAAAATTAGCTTGGCCCGATTTAAGTTCCTGCAGAACTGAAGTAAATTTGAAATGTTCTTTTTGAATTGCCAAAATTTCGTTATGCACAAAGTTCCAGCTTTGAACCTCGACGGATTCCGAGTCGAGATAGGCGGACCAGACCAACTGCTCGATTTGAAACAGCGAGGACTTGAAATCTGGCACTGTTCGAAATTGATTTTTTTGCATTTCATTTCTCCATAAATTATCGGATAAATTTTTAACGGGAAGAGAAGGTTGTTTGACTGCCAAGATTTTCTCAGTGAGAGCAATCACTTGGGGAATGGAAATGGATTCGGCACAAAGATGAGAAGTCTGAAAGCATGCCGACGAGTGAGAGCAAGGAGCGCAGGCTACATTCCCTTGGAGAATATAAGTCTCTGTCTGCCAAGGAGCAGTTTTCACTGGATCTGCACTGCCCAAAAAAAGCGAGAGAACTTGGCAATCATTCTGAGTTGCCAAATGAGAAATGCTCGTGTCTCCAGAAATGAGCAAGCGAGATTTCCGTAACAACTCAGCCGCCTCTTTGAGATTCGGCGTGAGAATTTCATTCTCCGCAAAAAAAGCCGAAACTTTTTCTTTCTCATTCCCACTGCAAAGCACAGCAACTGGAAATTCAGGAAATTTTTGGTTCAGTTCTTTTTTTAAAGTCCGAAATCTTGCCAAACCCCAATTTTTTTTACTGTCGGAGGTCAACACCTGAAGTAAAATTTGTTTTGCCACAGACTTTTGAGTGACGGCTGAAGGCGCGAGGACTGGGAGGCCAAGAGATTTCAAAAGAACTTCGAGATAATGAAATCGAGATCCCTGAAGTTCTGAGAAATTTTCATTCAAATAAGTCTGCCATTTGTTTGAATCCGGAAGCTTACGACCCTTCTTCAAGGCTACGCCTCGCTTTTCGACTGCTTCAAGGACATCCATCAATCGAACGCTCAGATTATTGTGGGTGGCGTTGAGGACGATATCAAAATTCTGGCTGTTCAAGTCCATCACCAGATTTTGGAGTTTATCAAAAGCGAGCAAGGCCGATTGGGCTCTTTCGACCAATACAGTTTGAATTTCTTGGCGGGGCATTTGATGAAACAGATCGACCTCTGGCAAAAGACCGATAGCATTTTTAAACTCAGAATGAATCAGGAAATGGACTTCACAGTTCGGATAGCGGAGCTTCAAAGATTTGGCCACTTCTCTGTGGAGAATGATATCACCCAAACGGAGAAGTGAAAGCACCAATACTTTCATTTTACAAACTCCCGCAACGTTCTCCACAGCCGCGCCTCTTGGCTTTGGTTTTCAAGAGAAAAAACCTGAACAACATCTTTGACTGTTAATTCAAAATTGCTTTTCAAATGAGACGAAAGTGCCGAGCTCAGCTCTTTCAATCCCCTCTGATCTGCTTCCTGTTGCAGATGCTGTGCGGTTGCCTGCCGCAGTTTTTGGGAGAGATCATGATAAAATTTCTCATTGCCACCCCAGGAAGGACGAAACTCTAGAACCAGCGGTGTTGATTCTTCCAAGCTTTGGCAAAAATCAACTCGAGACAAAGCATGGAAATTCTGGCACTTCCAATTTTCGATCAGCTCCGCATGCAACTCGATCACATGAATCATTGAAAGATTAGTTTTTTCCAATAACAAATCCAGATGAAATCCTGCGCCCAGGCCGAGCAGGCAAATGGAAGACTGTGTCTCAAAATCAGAAGTTTTTTGATGTAACAACCAAGCTTGCGCTTCTTTTTGTGGATCACGACTGGAGCAGAAGATCCGTCCTTGAATCAGCGGAACAGAATCTCCGGAGGCAATTTTTTGAAATTGCAGCTCACTTGCGTGGGGCATTATGAATTTCCTGCTCGATCTGTAAAAGCTTGCTGTTGCTCGGGTTCCATAGGAGCAATCTTTCAAGTTCTAATTCTGCTTCGGTAAATTGATTGCGCATCACCAAAAAGTGAATTAGCAACAGCGACATTTCTTCGTCGCATTCCACTTCGCTGACAAAATTTTGCAAAGACTGAGTGGCAAATCCAAAATCTAAATCTCGCGCCGCCCAACTTGAAGCGAGGTGCAAGGCGGTTCGATTCATGGGATTTGCATCCAATGCATTTTCCAGGTTTGCCCGAGAGAGAATCAAATCTCCCATGGCGTGATGCACGAGCGCCAATCCGACCCATGCTTTGTCGTTCTTCGAATTGATCTCAAGCGCCTCACGAAATTTCAAAACAGATTTTTCGAGCTCTTCTTTTTGCAGTCCCAAAGTTCCAATGTTGACCAACAAAACATCGGAGCGAGGATTTAAATCGAAAGCTTTGTGATAATTTTCTTCGGCGCCATCAAAGTCGCCCTCGTGCATAGCAATGTTGCCAAGATTTTTATAAACTTCAAAGAGCCCTTTGCTTCCTTCTGTCACCAAAGTCAGTGCTTCCAAATAAGTCGCATGAGCTTTTCCATCTTGCTTTTGCTGATAATAGCAGTGACCTAATTGAGTTAAATTCTCAAAGCAGAAATCGGCTTCAACCAATGTCTCTTGTACTTTGGCTTTTAATTTCAAATCTTTTTCTTGAGTCAGACAGCTTGATAATCTTTTCAAGGCTTCTGGATGTCGAGAGTTCAAGTAAAGACATTCTCTCAGCAAATGAGTCGCAAGCTCTGACTCCCCGTGCTTCATCAAAAGATCCGAATTGGTGATCAGAACCGCCGCGTCCATGCGGCGAATTTTGCTCTCAGAACTTTGTTGAATGGGAGCCGTATCTACAAGCTCAGGGCGAATTTCAAAAAATCCAAATGGAATCGCGCGGGAGGTCGGAGATTTACTTCGTTCCGTGGTGTTGGTCGCTTTTTCGAGGTCCAGTGCAAAGCGAGGCTTTGGTTGAGTCAGATGTTCCTGCATGTGAAGGCTTGCTCCTTGTTGAATCTCCTTAGAGCAACAGGAATGCCATGCGGGTTTCGATTTGAAATGGAAGCCAAGTCGGTTTCAGCGTTTCAGGATCTCAAGTCTTTGACAAGCCAGAGATTTGAGCGTCAAAGACTTGGCAAGAATTGAGCTTTGAGAAAATGAACTAGCTATTGGCCTGGCCCCGAAGCCAGACCTCGCAGATCTTCCAGGCGCTTGGCTTCATCTTCCGGTAAGCGTAAACCGCTGCTCCCCGTGTAGCCAAAATAAATCGACTCCTCAAAGCGCTGAAAACATTTTGCAGACCAGGAGGAGTGCGGAACTTTTCGAATGCAAGAAGCATAATAATCTTCATGCAAGGCGGATGGTGAAAGATCGCGAACCGCTTCGTAACTAACTCCGGTCATGTAAAGCGCTTCGCCTGTCTGATCTGGATTCAATTTGCTCATCAAAACCTGATGCAGATCCGAAAGTGCGCGCAGAAAATAAATATCTCCTCCGCGGTCTACGAGCCCGACTGACATCTGCTGAGCCTTGGCAATCCATTCGCGACAGCGCTTTAAAACGGCCGCTGGCGACTGATCGCTTGAGGTTTCTTCTTTCATCCAATCTTGAATGGCAACCTCCCAGCCCTCGGCATTTAAGCGCAAATAATAAGGCGAAGCCTTTGAGCTTTTCACTTTTTGCGCGATCAGCAAAGATTTTTTCGGATCTTTCAAATATTTAACCGTGATGGAAAGCGCATGTCGAACTGCTTTGTCCAGTGAGAAGAAATCATTTTTCTTCGACAGGCGTTCATCAATCACATTGGAAAATTCTTTCAAAGCTGCATCAAATTGCCGCGTCGCCAACAAATACTCGCCGCGCTCTAAGCCTGACATTTTTTTCAAAGCATTTTCCAGTTCGGGAGATCGAAAAGAAGGCCCTGTCGAAGTGCGGGTGTGACATTCGATGCAGTACGCAGGAAGATTCATCAGATTGTACCGAGCAAAATCTTTTTTTCCCATACTCAAACTCTCATCAATTTTTGCAAGATCCTCAGTGAAATCTGTAGAAATAAAAGTCACGCTGGGATCCTTCAAGGCGACAGAGGGACTGTGACTGACATTTTTTGACAGTGCCAACAAATGCTTCACTTCGGATTGAATTTGCTTTTGATTTTCAGGAGCATTGAATTGATTGATGTCGACAACTTTTGGCAGCAGCGAAGTTAATGTCTCTTGCAGCTCCTTCATGCTTCCATTGAAGGTGTTTGGATTGGAATTTGTCTTTCCGGTATTGCTCGAAGTTTCGCTGTGGGCTGGATCAACTGAAGTCGATTTGGTCTGAGAAGATTGGCAACCAAAAATTGAGATCAAAATAAAAAATAGAAATATTTGCTTCATCGAATTCTCCTTGAGATGAAATGCCGGAGGCACCTCAAGGAGAGTCAAGGCTCCGCTTGGAGCCAATTGAAATTCTTCTTAAGCTTCTTCGTCCAGTCGGTTGTTGAACTGTCGGCTCTTGTAGGAACCCACAGCTTTCCGAGCTTTCCGAATGTCCTGCAGCTCTCGAATGATATCGGATTTTGCCGATTCGATACAAGACAAAACCTCGAGATCTTGCGCCAAGATGCGACCGACATATTCTTCTTTGATATTTAAGCAAGTTGACACTTCCCGCTTTTGCGCAGGACTCGCCTCAACATCTTGCTCCTGTTGAACTTGATCGATTTCCGAGTCGATGTAGCGAATCGTCTCTAAAATCTTTTCTCGAGTGTTGTAGAAACTTTCCAGATTCGAAAAGTTATTCTGTGAAAAGTTCAAAAGTTCATTCTCATTTAGAGAGTAAAATTTTTCCAAGTAGTGATTCTTGTGGTTCAAAAGGTCTATAATTCTGGTCATCGCCCCTCCTAGGCTCTTTCTTTGTCATTTTTTGAAGTCTTCGAACTATCCAGCTTTGTCTGGACCGCTCTTGTCTTCGTCTTTTTTCACTTTCTCTATTGCAAGCTTCCAGCCCTCAAAGAGATTTTCTAAAATTTTCAAGGAAGCTTTTAAGGGCTCCGTTTCACCTGAAATATTGGCCTTCGTGTACTGCTCGGTGATGAACATGTACAGTTGCTCCAATCTCGAGGCGATATCGCCGCCGACTTTATGATCCAAAGTGTTGTTGAGCTCGAGCACGATATCAAAAGCACGCCCAATATTCACACATCTCTCGGCAACCTTTTTCTGCTCGGTTGCAGTGATGGCCATTTTGGTAAATTTGATCGCACCCTCATACATCATCAAAAGCAGCTTTTCACGGCTAGCGCTTTGAATTTGTGTGTTCTTGTACTTCTGATAAGGATGACTCATATCAATTTTGTCTCTCTTGTGTTCAAACTATCCATCTCATCGGTTTGTGGGCCCACTTTTTCAGGTCCAGTTCGTTTTTTTTCCAAGCTTATCTCTACACTCATTTTTAACTTACTTTATCCGCCAGATTGTCTCAGAGAGGCGCCAATTCCACCGACGGCCGCACCCTGACTTTGAAGCTGAGACATCTTTCCTTCGAGATCAGAAAATTGACGTCGCAAAGTTTCTTCTCGTCTCGTCAGCTGCCGCTCTTTGTTGTCGATTTGCTGATTGATCGAATCAATTTTGGACTGAATTCCCCTCTTTCGATTGGAAATCGGTCCATAACCACCCGCCACAATTTCACTGACCTGACGTTTCATCGAAGTGATAAATCCAGTTTTAGCGCCGTCACCTCGCAAGAAGTTTGCGACCCCTTGTGGATTGGCGGCCAAGGCTTTATTAAATTTCTCGGCATTCAAATTCAAAGTTCCGTTTCGATTGAATTCAACTCCCAAATCACCTATCCGAGTCAGACTGGGATCCAATCCCATTTGCGGATCTTGAATAATTCTTCGCAAAGTCGATTCGATACTTCGAATCAGTCCATCACCGCCGAGTGGTCCAAGATGTTCTTTGCCGTCTTGTCCCTTTTGCAGTTTGTGCTGACCTTGG
>JAYUCD010000081.1:0-18629 GCA_043740515.1 Bdellovibrio sp.
CACGATTTTTTTCTTCCAATTCTTTTTGATGAGTCTCAAGCGAAGCCACCACTGAGCGCAAAAGCTCGGGCGAAATTTGATGACCAGGATCTTGCTCAAAGATCGAAGCTTGGTCACTGCCCCAGTTGAGATGCAAATGGATATCTTGCCAAGTGCACTGGGCCATCGAGCGCCCCACATAGAGTGGTAAGCTTTCAAAGGCATGCTTAAGGTAAGTCGTGACCAGAGGATAAATTTCACTTGAAATGGGCAGATCGAATTCGACACTGGTGTTGGTTTGAATTACATTTTCGACCGGCGGCTCTGGAGAAATAAAATAGGAAAGAAATCGCTGCGGCTGAGATAAAATTTCCTGCGGTCTTGGCATCATCCGAAGAACGCTATCGAGCACTCCCCAACTGCGAAGCTCAGGCCCGGCGTGGCCAATTTTTTGAAACAGAGGGCCTTCGTCTTGAGACAATTTTTGAGCTACCTCAAGAAAGCTTTCCATCTCGGAAGCTTTCATCCAGTAAGAGGGATCGCGCAGGAATTCCTCAGGCAAACTGCTGCTCTCGAGAAAACAAGTGAGGTCCTCATTTTGCTTTTCGAGATAAGATAAAACTGCACTGGAAATTTTGCAGGAAAATAACATTTAAAATCTTTAACTGAATTCTAAAGTTGAATCGAGAAAATTAAGTTGGGATTAGCTTACTTTGCTAAATTTTGAGGCAGAAAAAGGAAGATTGTTGTCAATGATTTCATGCATAAAGCTCGGGACTTCGCCAGTTGGCTCCAGTTGTCCCTGAAGTTTTCCGTCTGCTCCCCTGACCATTCGCGACATATTGAAAAGCGGAATCACTTTGTAGGAACCATCCACATTCAAGCCTGCCACTTCGGAAATGGCACCGATTCGGCGCGATCCATCAGAGTACCTGGAAACTTGAACAATCAAATCGATCGCTGCTGCCACTTGGTAGCGAAGTGCTTTCTCGCTGATTTTCGCATCTCCACTCTGCGCCAAGGCTTCCAAACGCACGATTGCATCTTCGGGTGAATTGGCGTGTACCGTTCCCAAGCAACCTTTGTGGCCGGTGTTCATCGCGTTGATCAATTCAATCGCTTCGGCAGCACGAACTTCGCCGACGATGATTCGATCGGGTCGCAAGCGGAGAGAGCTTTTCAAGAGATCTTTCATTGTGACTTCACCTTTGCCAATTTGATTGGCCTGGCGAGTTTCAAAATTGACGATGTGATCATAATTGATGGCGAGCTCACTTGAGTCTTCGATCACGATCACTCGTTGTCCTTTTGGAATCCGCGAGCAAAGCAATGAAAGCAACGTTGTTTTTCCCGAACCCGTTCCACCACTGACCAAAATATTTTTTCCCAAGAACATGCAGACATCGAGAAACTGAGCGCCGTCGGCGGTCAAGGATCCCATTTTCACGTAATCTTTAAAGCTCATTTTATTTTGAGTGAACTTTCGAATGCTGACTGTTGTTCCATTGCGCGCGCAAGGCGGAATGACCACGGCGATTCGAGAACCATCAGGTAAACGCGCATCGAGGCGCGGTTCATCTTCGGTGATTCGACGACCCACACTTTGGGCGATCGTATTGACTGCCGCTCGCAGTGAATCTTCGTCTGGAAATTGAGCTGTCGTTTTGCTTAGCTTTCCTTGGCTTTCAACGAAAATATCAAAAGGACCATTGATCAAGATTTCAGAAATATTCGGATCTTCCAAATAGGCAGCTACCGGACCTAAGGTCTGGCGAATCGTCGCTTTGAAGACTGATTCATTTTCCGCCACTTGAAAATCCTCAGTGCGAAGCAGGTTTGCGATTCGAGTTCAAATCGTCGCTGAACACAATAATCTTTCCTTGCTGAGCTGTTTCCGGACATTGATAGGAAAAAATTCCATCAGCCTTTGGAGCAATCGAAAAGCTTTTGTGTTGACCAAAATAAGTTGCGTGATGCTCAGAAAATGCATCGAGCACGAAGCTCGTGTTCTTCTCCTTGTCATTCACATTGACGATAATGATTTTGTAATTCTGACCTTTGCGAAGGTGCACGGTCTCTGGAATGAAGCCTTTTTCTGTGTTGATGATCACCACTTCTTGAGTCGGGTCTGTGGCCTGAAAAAAGTTGGTCACCATCGTTTCATCAGATTTTGCTTGGTCGGTAATGCTCGCGGGCATGCGCATTCCTCGCAGGTCTTTTGATCTTCGAGACATGTCAACTTCCCAAGCTCGTACAGAAACTTGCGCGAAAAATGCCAAGAAGAAAAGCGTGATCCTAGTGAAGCTCTTTACGGTCTTGAAATTCAGCAAATTCACGAGCCACCTCCATTGCTAAAAAACTGAGAGATTTTTCATCCATGAATTTTAATTTCTGAATCATCAGTTCGCGATCACCTTCACAGGCGTTGATCACGCGGAAAGCGTTGTTCACGACTTTTTTATTTTGCTTGTGAGACATCTCATCGGTGATTTGAGACCAGTCCATTTTCAGAACCGGATCAATCGCACCGATTTCGTAGAGAGCATCAAACAGCGCCTGCAAATTGCCTTGAATAAACATCAGAGACTCCTTCCTGAAAATCCTTTTCAGGTCTGAAGTTTTATCGGCCTCCGCTGTGCTTTGCTTGAGCCAAAATGAGATGATCTAGACTAAGACAGGGCCATTCTCGAGGTGAGTCGAGGTGTGTTTCAACCTGGATCTCTAACTTTTAGACGCTGTCTAACTTGTAATAGACACTTTTTGGTTCAAAACCAACAGGCCGTTTTTGACTCGTGTTTCAGGCTGATACCCTGGCACTTTCAACAGCTTAGCTTGTGGCACGGGGATTGGAATACTATCCGGTGTCGGTAGCTCAAAGCGGGACAGGAGGGCCAGTATGTCAATGCAACGAATGGATCTCACTCCACAGGGTCACTCATTTTTAAATGCAGCGCCAGCCAAGAAGATGGCAGCTATTTCAGCTCTTTTGCTGTTTGCTCTCATCTACCAAAATTTTGATTTTGCTGAATCATGGAAAGTAAATCTCCTACCTTTAAATGAAAAAGCTCGCTCGGCTCATGCCCGCGAGTTGCTTGGCAAAAAATACAAAGGTAGCTCGGCGCAACTTGTTGAAAGTGCGAATTCGCTGGGTTTAGCAATTTTCAATGATGTTTATAAAAGTTTGCCAAAAAAATATCGCAACCATGCGGTAGATGTATCCTCCGTGATTTTACAAAGTGCCGAAAAATATGAAATCGATCCGGTGTTTATCATGGCTATGATAAAAACGGAGAGCTCCTTCAATCCTCAGGCGCGGGGCAGCCACGGGGAAATCGGCCTCATGCAATTGAAACCAGATACGGCCGAGTGGATTGCAAACAAATTTCACCTTCGCTGGAAAGGTCCACATACTTTGGAAGATCCAGTGAGCAACGTGAAGATCGGAATGGCCTACGTCCACTACCTGCGTGATCGCTTCGATGGCCACGCCAACAAATACTTGTCAGCTTACAACATGGGCCAAGCAAAGGTGTGCCGCATGTACGCCGACGAACAAACTCCGCACATTTATTCGGTTCGTGTCATGAAAAATTACGGCGAAACCTATCGGCGGCTTGCAGCAGCGACTATGCTCAGCTTACTGGCAGAAAATTAACGGCAAGTTAGCTGTAACTGATTGCTTAAAAGTTGCTAAATAAAAAGATCTTATTTATCTACCGGGGCCGCGGGCTCAGCGATTAGGCCTGTCGCCGGAGCATTGACTGTTGGCATTGGAGGCGGATTTTTCTTTGCTTCTTCAAAATCCTTCAAGACCTCTCCAGCAATATCAGATGGTGATGAAGAGCCTTTCATCATTCGCAGGCGCCGCTCATTGATTGCATCTTGAGTGATTTTGATTTTTGCACCCTGGATTTGGGTCACAAGCTTCTGTTCAAACTTTTCATCTAAGCGAGGCTTCATCTCGGCAATCACATTTTCTAAAAAGATCCAGTAAGTGACTTGAATCACCGGCTTGAATGCCTTTGGATTTTTCAGGGCACCAATTGCCTCTTTCACCAAAGTCTGATGGCTCTTTTCCCAAGAGTCCAACTCGTCCATTTCATTTTTTACCATGGGCAAAATCTTTTCGATCATGAAATCTTCATTGGGTCTCGAATAGATAGATTGCAATGCTTCTTTCAAAGGAATGGATTTGTTGCCGCCTGCCTTATGAGACTCGGCGATTTTAGCTTTGATCAGCTTTCCCATCTGATCCAAGTCCTTGAGTGCTAGCTGAGAATAATTAAAAAGCAGGCCAGCCTGAGCCGAAGTGCCAATCGAAAGAGAGAACAAAAGTAGAAGACTTGAAAATTTGACCTGGCGGAGAATCTTGCCTAAAAAGCAGAACTTCGATTTTTTCATTGATTCAGTTTGACTGACCGAGGTAACAGTTTCAACCGACTCGTGTCAGTCTTTTTTGAAGAGCTGGACCTTGGTCCGACGCAGAAACCCTTTCTCTGCTCCCACTCTTTATGTCAAACTGTGCGGGCAACAAATTAAAGTAAGAATTTGAAAGCAAAAAATAAAAAGGAGTTTCATTTTGAAAAAGTTAGTTTTTGTCATGGCATCGATTGGATTTATGCTGACCAGTTGTGCGCCTTCCTCAAAACAGTTAAAAGAAGCGATCGAAAAAGATCCTAGCATTGTCTTCACAGCGATCGAAAAAGATCCTGAGAAGTTTATCGAAGTTGTGAACAAGGCAGCTCGTGATGCGCAGGCAAAAAGTGCTGAAAAAGCGGCCACTGACGAAGGTCAAAAGCGAGACGAAGAATTTAAAAATCCATTGAAACCTGACATCGAGCAAGGTCGCGCGATCTGGGGACCAGCTGACGCGAAAGTCACTATCGTTGAATACTCTGATTTCCAATGTCCTTACTGCTCACGCGGTTATCAAACCATCGAAGAAGTCAAAAAAGCTTATCCGGGCAAAGTTCGATTTGTCTTTAAGCATTTGCCTTTGGAATTTCATCCACTGGCCTTGCCTTCAGCCAAATACTTTGAAGCCATCGCCCGCCAGAGCTCAGAGAAGGCTTACAAATTCCACGATGCCGTTTTTTCAAACCAAGCTGAACTGAATGCCAAAAAAGAAGGCTTCTTGAAAGACTCGGCAAAAAAAGTTGGCGCCGACATGAAGAAGCTGGAAAAAGATTTGGCTGATGCCACATTGATGGAGCGAATCACCAAAGACACAGCCGAAGCACAAAAATTCGGAATCAGCGGAACTCCAGGCTTCATCATCAACGGAGTCTCCCTCAAAGGTGCCTACCCCTTCCCAGAATTCAAAAACATCATCGACCGCCAATTAAAAAATTAGAATAATTAGGGTAATTAGGGTGCCTTCCCTTTTTTGGTTGAGATCTGCGTTATAATTGAGGAATTTTTAGGGAGCCCGGAGAAATTCGGGCTTTTTTAATTTGAGGCGAAGGCTTCTTCGATCAGGGATTTAAGAACGGCACGCGATTCATTGTTCATTGTATGACCAAGCCCTTCAAAAGAATGAAATTGCCCCCGCGGATTGCGCACCTCTAAACTGCGAAAGCTTTTTTCGGATTGCTCGAGAGTAATGATTTGATCTTCTGTTCCGTGAATTGCATCCAAGGCCATCGAAAAATTCTCAGGATAATCTTCTGGCCGAAAAGCCGAGCCCACGGCGATCAACTTGCGAATATTTTTTAAAAGTGGAAACACGAAAGGAAGAAAAAATCCGCCTTGAGAAAATCCGATTAAAACTTTAGGCCGATCTTGCAAATTTAATTTCTCAATCAGATCTGCCACTGCCTTTGCTGAAACAGTCGGAGGAATCAAAACTCGCTTGCTGGAGAAATCTGAAAAGTACCATGCGAAAGCCTGCTTCCATCCGCCCTCAATCTTCACCGGCGTCGGGAATAGGCCATTCGGAGCGAGAACTTCGTACCGAGAATCCAACTCCTCCAAGGCCCGCTTCAAAAATCCCGCAGCCGTGTCAGTGTAGCCATGAAAAAAAATCAGCAGCGGCTTTTCAAATCCGGCATTCAAATGCAAATAGGTCAGCGGCACTTCCACCGAAACTAGAGTTTGCAAAGCATCCTGAGCTGAAATTTTAGAAGTTAAACTGCTGGAATCCGACATCGCATCCTCCCCGCGCATCCACCCACATTGCCAATCCAAAGGCAGAGTGCCCGAAAATTTCAGAGCTTGATATCCAAAACTCGGCCCGAAATAAAAATTTCCTGAGGAGTGATTTGCACATGCGCCGCCGTGGCTCGCACACCCGCCTCAATTGCCGCGCGGAGCAGTTTCCCGTAATCGGGATCGATCGCATCAGCCACCGAAAATTCCAAGCAATCATCCCTCTGAACAGCAAAAAAAATCTCAGCCGAGTGACCTTCCGAAACCAGTCGAATCAACTCACGCAAATGCTTTTGCCCCCGAGTCGTCACCGCATCCGGAAAATGCGCAACTCCCTTTCGCTCCCCCAAAGGCCCTGAAGCCATCGTAACATTTTTCACTTCGACGAAATGCTGCCGCGAATTTCGCGAATCACTCAAAACCAAATCAATCCGAGTCTCAGGCGAAAGCTTGACCTCCGACTTCAACTGATCAAACTCATGCCAGTGAGAAAAAATCCGCGAGTGAAAGGCTTCGGCCGCCAAATGATTCGGCCAGCTCGTGTTGACGCCGACCCAGGAGCCCGAAGAATTTCGAACCGCCTCCAAGGTGAATTTTAATTTGCGTTCAGGATTGTCAGACTCTGTCACCAGACAAGCAGAGCCCGGCTCGGCGGCTGATTTCATGCTGCCCGTGTTCGGCACGTGCGCGACCACAACCTGGCCGCCAATCTCCACATCAGCGAAAAAGCGTTTATAGCGTTTGAGGAAGATTCCTTCTCGAGTGGCAGTCTTGAATTTCATAGACTTTGGGCTCTATCAAGCATAGAAAAAGAGGTCACGACACAAAGGAATTTTCATGTCAGCTGACGCTTCGCAAAAGCGAGTCTTGTCCAAGCCGGATTGGCTCAAAGTCCGCGCTCCCTCCGGTGAAAATTACGCCCGTATCAAAGAAATGCTCGGCGATCTCAAGCTTGCCACTGTCTGCCAAGAGGCCAAGTGTCCTAACATGGGCGAGTGCTGGAGCGGCGGCACCGCGACCTTCATGCTCATGGGCGAAGTTTGCACCCGAGGCTGCAGATTCTGTCATGTAAAAACCGGAAATCCAAAGGGAGTGCTGGATCCCCTGGAGCCAGAAAAAGTAGGCTACTCGATCGCGCAAATGGATCTCGAGTATGTGGTGATCACATCTGTCGACCGTGACGATCTCCCTGATCAAGGTTCTGGACACTTTGCCCGCACCATTCGCACGATTAAAAAACTGGATCCTGAGCTGATTATCGAAATTCTCACACCTGATTTCCGCGGCGATTTGGATTTAGTCCGCCAGCTTGCCGACTCAAAGCCTGATGTTTTCGCTCACAATGTTGAGACGGTCGAGCGACTGCAAAAGACAGTGCGAGATCCGCGAGCCAATTATCAGCAATCCTTGAGCGTGCTCGATGCGGTGAAAAAACATGATTCGACCCGCTATACGAAAACATCTTTGATGCTTGGGCTTGGCGAGAAAGATGAAGAGATCCTTCAGACTTTGCAGGATCTTCGCGCGATTGACTGCGATGTCATCACTTTTGGCCAATATTTGCAGCCGACTCAGCGGCATATCAAGGTCGAAAATTATGTCACTCCGGAGAAATTCAAAGAATGGCAAACGATTGCCGAGTCGATGGGCTTTCTTTACGTCGCCTCCGGCCCACTGGTTCGCAGTTCTTACCGCGCCGGCGAATTTTTTATGAAAGGAATTGTTGAGCGAAAGCGAAAATCGCTGGAAGCTAACGGTTCAGGACAGTCGGCAGCGGAAACGAGCAAAATAGGAATTTAGTTTTTCGAATTTTGTTTTTTCAAATTGAGACTGATCAAATTTTGTTTTTTCAAAAAGGAGAAATTCAACATGGCTACAGAAGTTAAACTTCCGGAACTGGGCGAAGGAGTCGCCGAAGGTGAATTGGTCAAATGGCTCGTCAAAATTGGCGACACTGTCAAACCAGATCAACCGGTTGTCGAAGTGATGACTGACAAAGCAACAGTTGAAGTTCCCACTCCCACTGGCGGAGTTGTCAAAGAATTGAAATTCAAAGTCGGCGATGTGATCAAAGTTGAAAACGTGATTTTGACTTTGGACGTTGGCAACGGCGCTGGAGCTGGAGCAACTGCAAAATCTCCCGCAACCGCTGCTCCAACCCTACAAACTACAAAACCTCCCCCAGCTAGCAATCTTCCTCCCGCGGGGGCAAGCGCAAGTGCTCCAGGTTCCATGCATGCAGCAGTTGCTGCCAATGCTGGATTCTATCCACCGGCTGCCGATTCAAAAGTTCTAGCGACGCCTTCGACCCGAAGATTAGCTCGAGAGATGAGTGTCGACATCAACACGATGCCTGGTTCAGGCCTTGCTGGCCGAGTGACTCGTGAAGATGTGATGTCAGCACGATCCGGCAGCGGTGGCGGCGCACTTGAAACTTACAGCAACGGTGGCAATGGCATGAAAGCGCCAACTGCCAGACCTGCTTTTCGAGGACCCGCTGGAGCTGCCGAAGAGCGAGTAGCAATTCGCGGAATTCGCAAAAAAATTGCCGAGAAAATGCAAATGGCTAAGCAAGTGATTCCGCATTTCACTTTGATGGATGAGGCAGAGGTCACTGAGCTGGTTCATTTGCGCGAATCGCTAAAGGATTTTGCTGAGAAGAACTCGACAAAGATTACCTATTTGCCATTTGTGATGAAAGCTCTGATTTCCACAGTTCGCGAGTACTCGATGTTCAATGCGAGCATCGATGATGCTGCTCAAGAAATTGTTTACAAAAAATATTTCAACATTGGTTTCGCTGCCGACACGCCAAATGGTCTGGTGGTTCCTGTGATCAAGAATGCCGATCACAAGACATTGCTTGAAATTTCAAAAGAGATCATCGACCTCTCTAAGCGAGCTCGAGATGGAAAGTTGAAGCCAGAAGAAATGAAGGACGCGACGATTACAATTACCAACATTGGATCCGTCGGTGGAACCTATGCAACTCCGATCATCAACCATCCCGAAGTCGCAATCTTGGGAATGTATAAAATTTCTGACAAATTGATTTTGGAAAAAGATGGCAAAGTCAGCTCAGTGAAAGTGATGAATTTCACAATTACGGCTGATCATCGCTTGATTGACGGCGCGGTGGCTGCGAATTTCTTGAAGGCTTTTATCTCCAAGATTCAAAAACCCGGCACCATGATGATGGATATGATGTAATGCTGGAGAACACTCTCGAGGTCGGCCCCTTTACTCCCCAAGAGTTAGAGCATGTTTGCGATTCTCTAAAATCGCTCGGAGTTGGCTTTGAGATTTTGAAAGATGAAGAGACTGAAAAGGCCCAGATGCAAAATGATTATTCCAATTTGGTGAAGAAAGCCGAATACCGATTGGAAACTTATCTGGGTCAGATTTTTTATTTGAAAATCAAACAGCTTGATTTTGATCAAAATAAAAATTTATTTGAGTCTTATGGCATGGCCACTCACCCGTCGGAAAACCCTCAAGAACTTGAGGGTGATTTGATGGAAGTTTACGAAGAGAACCAAGAGCAACGTCGCTTGCAAAGAATTTTGGCGGTTTCTCTCTTGGCATTGGCCGGCA
Organism: Bdellovibrio sp.; assembly: GCA_043740515.1. GTDB lineage: Bacteria > Bdellovibrionota > Bdellovibrionia > Bdellovibrionales > Bdellovibrionaceae > 21-14-0-10-47-8. The sequence goes on from JAYUCD010000081.1 coordinate 9,721, forward strand.
GCATTTGGCTTTGGACATTGATTCACTAAGGATCGCCAGTCGATCAGTCGATCAGAAAAGTAAATTGGAAAAGTAAAGAGGAGCTCACATGGCACAAAATTTTGACGTGGTGGTAATTGGCGCAGGACCGGGAGGCTATGTCGCAGCCATTCGCGCGGCTCAGCTCGGTTTGAAAACGGCCTGTATCGAGCGCGAATACTGGGGCGGAGTTTGCCTCAACGTTGGTTGCATTCCTTCCAAGGCCATGATTTCTGCCACTCACTTTTTGCACCGAGCTCAGCATCAGGCAGCCGACATGGGAATCCAGATCAAAGGAATCTCAGTCGACATGAAGCAATTGAAAAAATGGAAAGAGTCCGTCTCTGCGAAAATGGCCGGAGGAGTGAGCCAACTTCTCAAAGGCAATGGCGTCACAGTTTTCAATGGTGAAGCCGAATTCAAATCCAAAACCGAATTGTCAGTGAAATCCAAAACTGGAACTGAAATGATCACCGCGAAAAACTTCATCATCGCGACTGGATCTCGACCAATCGAAATCCCCGGGTTCAAATTTGATGAGAAAGACATTCTCTCTTCGACAGGTGCGCTTGCCTTGGATGAGATTCCAAAGGCAATTGTGGTCATCGGAGGAGGTTACATCGGCCTCGAAATCAGCGGTTATCTTTCGAAGCTCGGAACCAAAGTGACTGTGGTTGAAGCTACCGCAGCGGTTCTCAACGGCGTCGTCGATCCCGAGTGCGCTCAAGTTGTGTCTCGAAAGTTGACCAAACAAGGTGTTGAAATTCTCACCAATGCCAAAGCCAAAAGTCAGAAAAAATCAGGCAATGGCTATGAAGTCACCATCGAAGTTGGCGGCAAAGAGCAGGTTTTGAAATGCGATAAAATTTTGATTACAGTCGGACGAAAACCTAATTCAGATCAATCGAACTTCAAAGCAGCCGGTTTGCAAATTGATGAACGCGGATTTATCAAAGTGGATTCTCAACGCCGCACAAGTGTTCCCACGATTTTTGCGATTGGCGATATTGCTTGTCAGCCGATGCTCGCTCACAAAGCCTCACACGAAGGTGCGATGGTTGCCGAAGTGATCTCAGGAGTGAACCGAGTGTTCGACGCTAAAAGCATTCCCGCCGTTGTCTTCACTGATCCCGAAATCGCCTCTGCCGGGATGATGGAAAGCGAAGCCATAGCAAAAGGCTACACAGATTTGAAAATCGCTAAATTTCCATTCGCTGCCAATGGCCGCGCCGTTTCCATCATGGAAACAGACGGCTTCGTGAAAATGATTGCCGATGCAAAAACCAATATTTTATTAGGTGTACACATCGTCGGCCCCGAAGCATCGAACCTGATTAGCGAAGCTGTTCTCGCGATCGAAATGGGTGCTCGCTTAGAGGATCTGGCACTGACGATCCATCCGCATCCAACTTTGGGCGAGACCCTGATGGAAGCTGCCGAAGCGACTTTAGGTCACGCGATTCATATCATTCAAAAACCAATTTCGAGAACCAAAGACACGCATGTTTAAGTTCGAAAATTGGGGTCTGATCGATTACGAGATGGCCCTGAATCGACAGCTCGAAAAAGTCGAGCAAGTTGCTGAATCAAAGACCCATGAAGATGGGTTTTTGATTTTCTGCTCTCATCCACCGATTGTGACTCTCGGAAGGAAAACACAAGAAGGTGATGTCTTCGCATGGCCGGGGGAGATCAAGGAAATTTCCCGTGGTGGGCGAGCGACTTACCATGGACCTAGCCAATTGGTTGTTTACCCGATTTTAAAAATCACAGACATTGGAAAGTATTTGCGCTCGCTCGAAGATTCAATCATCCATGTTTTAAAATCCTACGGTGTCGATGCGGTTGGGAAAACTTTGCAAAAAAAATCGGAAACCGATCCGACCACAGAAGAAACTGGAGTCTGGATCGGCCATCAAAAAATTGCATCACTGGGAATTGGTGTGAAAAAGTGGGTCACCTACCATGGTGCCGCCATCAACTTGGATGAAGATCCAAATGCCTTTCAAGGAATGAAGCCTTGTGGCTTTTCAAAAGAAACCATGGTCAGTCTCGAAAAGCTCATTGGGGAAAAAGTAGATCGTCAAAAGTTTCAAGATCGCCTGCAGACGGAATTAAATAGTGTCTTCTCTTTAGTCTCGCAGCGCGAGACCAAAGGGAAGTCGCTACCTATACGAACTCCCCGCGCATGATCATGGCTTCGCCTTTGACACAGGTTTCGCCTGTTTGCTTTTTCACCATGGTTTCGATCGACGCCAAACCTTTTTCTGCTCGCATCGAAGCCACATGCAATTCGATAGTTAGAATGTCGTCGATAAATACCGGCTGGAGAAATTTCATTGTTTGTGAGAGGTAAATTCCACCGGAACCGAGCTCCATGGCGAGAGCTCTGGAGATCAGAGCCCCGCAGATCATTCCGTGCGCGATCCGGCGACCGAAGCGAGTTTTGGCTGCGTACTCGTCATCCAAATGCATGGGATTGAAGTCCCCAGACATCTCAGCAAATTGCCGAACCATTTTGTCAGTTACTTGCACAGTGATGCTTTTTCGATCGCCGACTTTGAATCCGCTCATGGAAATCCTCCGAGAGCGCTATTAAAGTATATTCGCTGCCAATTCGGCAAGCTCCGATCGCTCTCCTTTGGTCAACGTGACGTGAGCCGCAATTGGATGGCCCTTAAATTTCTCGACGGCGTAGGTCAAACCGCTATTGGCCGAGTCTACATAAGGATTGTCGATCTGATAAACGTCGCCAGTCAGAACGACTTTGGTGCCCATTCCAGCTCGAGTGATGATCGTCTTGATCTCATGCGGAGTTAAATTCTGAGCTTCATCGACAATCAAGTACTGCTTGGGAATACTTCGACCCCGAATATAAGTCAGTGGCTCAATATTCAACATTCCTTGATTGATCAATTCTTGAGCTCGCCCCGCCGCTTTTTTATCAGCGCCCATCAAGAATTCGACGTTGTCGAAAATCGGCTGCATCCAAGGATTCAATTTTTGCTCGATATCTCCCGGCAAATAACCAATGTCTCGCCCCATCGGAAAGATCGGTCGGCTGACCAGCAATCTTTGAAAGTGTCCCTCATCTAATGTTTTGTGAAGTCCAGCCGCAATCGCGAGCAAAGTTTTTCCTGTCCCCGCTTTTCCAACCAGAGACACAAAAAGAATCTCGTCATTCAAAAGACAGTCCATCGCGAAGGATTGCTCGACGTTGCGCGGATTGATTCCCCAAATGCTTTGAGTGCTTGCAACCAATGGCACGATCGCTTTTTCCGCAAATGAAAATCGGCCGATCGCACTGTGATTCGGATTGCTCGAGTCCTTTAAGATCACATACTGATTGCCTAGCAATTTCACGTCGGGAGCAAAGCGCTTCTCTTTGTAAAACTGATCGATCTGCGCAGTCGAAGCTGCAATTTCCAAATATCCTTCGTAAAGATCTTCGTCGGAAGATCCTTCGGGCTCATAATCTTTCGCGACAATTCCGAGTACGTCAGCTTTGATTCGAAGATTGATATCTTTGGTGACCAGTTCGACTTTAATTCGTGGAAATTGTTTCTGCAAAAATATTGCTGTTCCCAAAATTCGATTGTCTGCTTTGCTTGGATCCAACTCTGACGGAAGTCCACTGACGGTGAATTCGACATTGATGTGAACGACGCTGGAGCTGTTATCCAAAGGCACGCCTTCGGCCAAAGATCCTTTTTCACGAAGCAAGTCGATGAAGCGAGAGAACTGCCGCGCATTTCGCCCGTTCTCTCCTGGATCGCGTTTGAATCGATCGACTTCTTCAATCACCGAAATAGGAATATGAATGTCTGCTTCTTGAAATTTCATGATGGCGAGGGCATCGAACAAAATTACATTGGTGTCGATGACAATCTTACGACGCTTACCTTTGGCCGCAGTAGCTGTTCCATTTTCTTTAGACAAAGCGAAGCCCTCCATGTTGAAGAGCCCAACTCGTCATGAGCTGGGCTTAAGTCTATTCGACAACATGTGGAGGATTCTGTCTATTAGGAATTGATATTTGAAACAGTGACATCGCCGTTGTCATGCTTGAGCGAAGCACTGACTGTCTCGACAAATTTCACGAAATGATGGAGCGCAACATCGTTGATTGTCTCGCGAACAAATTCACAACCGTGGCGATGAACTTCTTCGTCTGAAACATCCGTGGTGTGTTTAACTTTTACGATGAAAGAAAAGTAAGTTTGATGGTTGAGGTAAACTCGCATCGCCACTTCTTCGCCGGCCTGAAAATGGCCTTTTTTGAAGTCAATATCAAAAGCCAAACCATTTTCGTCGATATTGAAAAGCGCCACTTTCATCAGGCCCATTCCAGGCACGACGGTGTGGACAGCGATAAACTCGGTCAGAATCGTTCGGCGTACTTTTCGGCGATCTTCTGTCAGAACCTCGTTCCGCAGCTCTGTGATGCTAATAACCGAGGCCCCGCCATGTAAGTCCTTTGGATGCTTGTTTTTCTGCGATTCGTGACGTGCTTTGAAATCAATGACATTCCCCATTCGTGCCCCCCCGGACTGATTACTTATCGGAGGAAAATGTTTCATCTTTAGTCGTTAAGGGTTGCTGGAGGGGGTAAAGCGTCTTAAATTGGAACGCAAGATGCGAGTATTACAGGGGATTATCCTCAGTCTTCTTATCCATTTTTTTTTGGTTTGGAGTGCGCAGTTCGCACCTCTCCTGCTGACTCGACTTCAGTCCACTCGAATCGAAGTTGAGATCAAAGATACTCCATCCGAAAAGCTGTCTCAAAATGAGAATTCCAATCAGAAGCAAATTGTTCGAGAGTCCCTGGTCCCTGAGAAATTGAAAGCAAAAGATTCCGAAGATCCTCTGGCATTTTTATCAGCGACTCGGCAGCGAGTGCAAAAGCAAACGCGAGCCCCTGTCACCGGAATGACAAAAAATCGAAGCAACCAAGAAATCGATCCAAGCGCGCTGACTCCGCCAGAAGAGCGAGAGAAAAAAAAGATTTCACGTTCCAATCCTCGAGTCAGAGGTGGCTTGGATGCCTTCACTCCCAAGTATCGAACTTTGCCGCGCAAACTTGGCAAAGACCTGCAATTGGAGAGAGGGCTCTCGACAGTGGGCGAGTCGCTGCCAACAGATCTAGCTGTGGGCTCACTGACGGCTTTGAATACCGATCGTTATTTGTATTATTCTTTTTATGCGAGAATTGAAGAGTTGATTCGCTATCGCTGGGAAAATTCAGTGCGGGCGGCGATCGATCGAACTCCACCTGAACAACTGGGAAGAACAGTCTCTGGAAACTGGGTCACAGAATTGGAAATCTGGTTGCAACCGGATGGCCAGTATCACTCGGCACATCTCATGAAAGGCTCCGGAGTCAAAGGCTTCGATCAGGCTGCGATTCAGTCTTTTGTCCAAGCTCGACTTTTTCCCAATCCGCCGAAAGAATTGATCGAATCTGACGGGCTCATTCATCTCAAATACGGCTTCGAAGTTCACTACGAGCCCAAAGTCTTAGTGAAGTCCAGCAACTGATTCGCGGCTCTCCCTGATCGCTCGTTCGATGATAAAATGTTCTGATGAGAAAACTTTTTCTTCTGCTTCTGCTTTCGCTGACAGCCACAACCAGCTTTGCTCTGAACACGGAGCTGGGAATCAACTACAATTACAAAAAGTCCGCCTTTGATTCAGATAACAACACCGAACAACAATCCACGACAGGGTCCCTCTCACTTTATTTTTGGGAGCAAGTGGCATTCGAAATCAGTTACACCAACGGACTCTATGTCAAAAAAGAACGGCAACCAGCTTTCGTTAATTCCTTTTTGCGAACGACCACACAGTTTACCGATGTCTACGGCGCCGATTTGATTTTTGTGTTAGCTGATCGCAAAGCGATCTTCCAGCCCTTCATTAAAGGTGGCGGCGCTTATGTTCGAGTCAAACAGGTGGTTGTAGATACTAACAATGGAAATCCATGGGATATCACCTATTCAGGATTGTCTCCAAGCTACGGGATCGGTTTCAAATTTTTTCTCACTGAAGGATTTGCATTTCGAGTCAGCTACGACGCCATCGAGACTCCCGTCAATAATGACACCAAGGTCACGGATATCACCGGGCGAGCCGGCGTCTCATGGATGTTTTAAGAGATTTATTTCGGTTTTTTCCCCTGCTGACCTGTTCAATTTTTCTTTCCAGTTGCCAATTGCCCTACTATTTGAAAAGTGCTTACAGTCAATTGTCTATGCTCAACTCCCAAGTTCCGATGGAAGAAGCTTTGCAGAATCCCAATCTCAGCGCGCAACAAAAATCCAAAATGATTCTCTCGCAAAAAGTTCATGAGTTTGCCGAATCCGATTTGCATTTGAAGGAAACCAAAAACTACACCAGCTTCGTGCAGTTGGATCGCCCTTACGTGACCTATGTGGTGAGTGCCGCTCAGAAATGGAAATTGGAACCTCACCTTTGGAAATTTCCATTCGTCGGCGAAGTTCCCTACAAAGGCTATTTCAACGAGGAGGATGCCAAGGTCGAAGAAAAAGGCTTGAAAGCTAAAGATTTGGATACTTATCTTCGCGGGGTTTCCGCTTACAGCACTTTAGGTTGGTTTCGTGATCCATTGCTTTCTTCGATGCTTAATTATTCGGAGACAGAGTTGGTCAATATGCTGATCCATGAAACTGTTCATGCCACTTTATTTATTAAGAATTCAGCCGACTTCAATGAGCGCTTGGCGGTTTTCCTGGGCGCCAAGGGAATGGAAAGATTTTATTTGAAATTCGAAGGCCCTGACTCTGCCAATTTGAAAAAGGCCGAGGCTGAAAATGAAGATGATAGAATATTTTCTCAGTTTATCAGTAAAGAAATTTCTGATTTAGATCAATGGTATAGAAATCAGATCGTTAAAGATGAGAGTAGCCGCTCGCTAAGGATCAAAGAAATTCAAATTCGCTTCCAGGAAAAAATTGAGTCTCAGCTGAAATCCAAATATTACAGCCGATTCCCTCAGCTGGCCCTCAACAATGCGCGACTGTTGATGTATAAGACCTATATGCAGGATCTGGGCGATTTCGAAAAAGTTTATGTTCAAAACGGGAATGATTTTGTCCGTTTTCTGGAATTGTGTAAGGGTTTGCAAGATTCAAAAAATCCCGAAGAAGATTTGAAAAAAATGATTCTTTCTGAAAAATAAAAATCTATTTTTCTTCGATGACCTGAGGAGGATCTAACTTTTCGATTGTTGGCTTTTCTGGCGAGGCCAAGAGATTTTTGACTTTTGAAGTCAGTTCATTTTTCAGCACAAAATACTGGCTGGCCTTCTCCGTTCCAAACATTTTTAGAATTTTATCGAACTCTTCCAAGTTCAGCTCATTGTAGCGCTTGAGAAGTTTGCGATGTTCGCTGAGCTTTTTTTCTTTTTCTTTAGCGGAAGTGGGCAAAGCCAGTTTTTTGATAAGGCTCTGAATCTGATCATTGATGTCGGTTCTTCTCGCATTCAAATCTCGTATCAAATTGGAAAAGGATTTCTCTTCGGGCACAGAAAGCTTCAATTCATCGGAGATTTTCCAGATATAAAGCTCTTCAACTCGATTGCGAGAATCCGCCGCCTCAGCAGTTGCGAAACTGCCAAGCAGAAAAACCAAAAGACAAAATTGGTAAAATTTCATTCAAAAGCCCCAAGGAATTTGAGGCTGGAACGACTAGCGAGTTTTCGTCGTTTTCATCAGGGTCTCAAACTTTTCCTTGGTTAAATGATCCAGGCTCAAGCTGGCGACGTCTACAAAAAAGTCACTTTCGTTCTGATAAGTCATCAATTGCGTCAAGGCGAGAGGATTTTCTTCTGCCTGCAAAACCATTTGACGAGAAATTTCCCAGTGAGGATTCAAATTTTTGTGCTGCAAATAATTTTTGACCTGAAAACAAACCAGTAATAAAAGAAGGCTGGCCGATGCACCCTTTGCCCAACGCTTGTGCTGCGATTTCATCTTCAGCTTCGGAGCCGCCGTGATTTCTTTTCTATCGACCTGAGCCATGATCTGATTGTGCAGTTGCTCCAAATAATCATCAGAAAATTTTGCGGTCTCGGCATCGTTTTTCTTGAGAATCATCTTCGTATCCGAAAGCGATCTCACAATTTCTTGATCTTTTTTGGAGTGCCGCAAAATGGAGCGCATTTCAGCTCGAGTGGAAGAATCGAGTTCGCCTTCAACAAAATCCAGCCACCAACTTTCTCGACTCATGATTCCGCCTCGGCTGTTCGCCCTTCTGTTTGCATAAAAAATCCACCGATCTCTTCTGTCCAATTCTTCAAATCTTCGTGAGATTGCAATTCCTCTCGGAGTCGCATCAGAGCGTGGCGATAATTGGCTTTCGCTGTATCATACGGACACTCCATAATTTCAGCGATCTCTTTGAAACTCAGATCTTCGTATACTCGCAAAGTAAGAGCTGTCTTTTGTTTGAAAGGCAGCTGATCAATATGACTTTGGATCAGAATTGAAATTGAATTGTGAACCAATCCAGATTCTGCGACGGCTGCGACAGCTAGTTGAACATCGTCGATCGAACTGGTGTCATCACGGCGACTTCGCAATTTATTTTTAGCTGTGTTGATGGCGATCTGAAAAAGCCAGCTGCGGAAACTGGACCTTGCCTCAAATGAGTTCAATCTCTCATAAGCTTTGATGAAACTTTCTTGAACCACATCTTCGGCTTGATCCATATCTTTCACAAATCTCACGCTCAATCGCAACAAACTTTTTTGATGCCGCCGAACCAGCAGTGAGAAGGCCTTTCTGTCCCCGCTTCGAATCAATTGAATCACTTCATTGTCCGAAATCTCTTCCATAGACACACCCCTCTTGAAATTCGGTTAAACCACCCTA
>JAYUCD010000082.1:0-3375 GCA_043740515.1 Bdellovibrio sp.
CACCAACCGAGGCCCCAATGTAGGTAAAGTCGGTTGCATGAGCTCAGAAAATTTTGAGGCAGGCCAAGAAATCATCAGTGACCTGGTGAAAGGTCTGCAATCAGTCAACGGCCGCAGCTCGGTTGATTTGCTTCTCAAAGTACAAACTGGAGCTTTCGCAAAACAGCTCGATTACAGCAAAACCATGGGGAAAGAAGCAGACATTCAGCAAGAAATGGAGAAACGAAATAATGCTCTCCGCTCGCTTGATTTCACCAGTGAAAAAAATATTCTAAATGATTCATATGATAGATTGGCTAGTGCCATCGATTCTTCATCTATGACAGATAAAGAAAAGCGTCACCTCACCGCCATGTTAGATGTGAACTTCAAACGACCAGTGAGAAATCTTTACGCAGCTCAAATGGAGTATCAATTGGGTCTTCAAGGACCAGACTCTGCACGCAAATTGTTTGATTTTCCAATCGCAGATGTCGGGACCAAATTAGGATCTTCTGCAGGAAGAAATGTCGTCGATAATTCAAACTCGACAGGAGATTTCACTCACCGCTCGGGCGAGACCTACCGCGGATCCAACTTGCCGCCAATCGGTGGAATGGGATGGAACTCGCAACCAAGAGTTTACAATCCAAATCTACCAGTCACTACAAATTTTCAGCCGCCTCAGCAAAACGTGACCAACAGCCCCTTCAATACTTCGAATTCAAATGGTGCCACGACTGATTTGGGTCGCTCAGCCTTCCGAGTTCGCTAATTCGTTATAAATAAACTTTATTTTAGATCGATCCTCGCAGGCCCAAGATGGGCCTGTTTCCTATTCAGCTCAGGAAATTAGAAAGTGATGGCCACTTTTGAGCTAAGGCCATAGGTGAAACCCTTGCCGAAATTATTGCCAGGAGCGCCCTGCCAAGCAGCACCGGGGAAAAACAATCCCAGTTCAGTTGACCAGATCAATCGCTCGTAAGGCTTGTAGGTGACGCCCAAATCCCATTCAAAGCCGAGATCCTTGGAGACATCGGTTCCTTTGTTATCCGCCAGTGGATTCGTCTGGAGCTGAGCCCATGTGATTCGATTTGTCCAATCCAACTTGTCGGTGATCGCATAATCAATTTTTGGCGACACGTAAACCGCGTTGCTGATGGTCTCTTCGTCAAGCGCATCATCCAAGGCATAGGGACCACAAGGATTGGCGGTACAGTTCAAGCGGTTGGGTGATCTCTGAGCTCCAGTTCGGAAGAGATCGTAGCGCCCCATCGGATGATGAAACATCATGAACGCTAAATTGTAATTTCGGCTGAAATGAAAGCCTTCGTAATTGGTTGAGCTTGGGTTGTCACCGCTCGCTAAACCTGTTCGCAAAACTGTATGCCATTTGCTTTGTCGTGCAGGAAAATCCAATTCAGCAGCAATACCATATCCGTTCAACTTGACTTCATCTCCAGTTGACGTGAGAAGTCCTGTGGTTCCAGAATCAAATCCAGCTTCCACCTTAAATTTCACAGCTTCAAAACCCCGCGATAAATAAAGATTGATGTGCTGAGTATTCCAATTGTTATTAGGGTTCGTAGATGGAGAGTTGTTTCCCAGTAAAGAAGCAGGCGCATCGTTCACACCCGAACTACCAGTCCTGGTTTGATGGAAAATTCCGATTGCTGATTCAGTTTCTGGATTGTTGTATTCGGCATTCCAGATCATATCCTGCACTTCGAGACCTTGAGAGACCGAGTAGCGATAGGTCTTTCCGACCATTGGCATGAGTGAAAAATTTCCGATCACAACTTTGTAACCGACCATATCCAAAGTATCGTACCAGTGATCAAAAGGTCCATTGCCAGCGTTGTGGGAAATTCCAAGACCAAAATCGACAGGAGCACGACCTGCTACGAAAGCTCCGTATTCTTGATTAATGTTGAGATAAAGTTGGTTGACCTCAAACGTTGATCCACCTTGGCGCTTATTCGCAATCGCACTGTCATCTTTCGAAGTGGGCGACCCTGAAGCTCTTTGAATTCGGCGACCAAAAGGCTGACCAGCTTGAGAACCTGGATATTGATCGTTTGGAAGAACTTCAAATTTACTGATGATGTTCACTCCGTCAGCCGCAATAATTTTAGGGCTTAGGCTTAAGTGATTGAGCATATACGCTTTGCGGAATTTCGGATCATCCAATGATGGTCGATCTATCTCGGTGTATTCAAAACGGTAATTGCCCGACCAGTCTAGAGACATAGCCATAACTTGAGCCCCGCTGAAAAGCAAAAGCATAGGCAGAAAAATATTTTTCAAAGTTTTTTTAAAATCGAGATTCATAAATTTTCCTAACTTCATCAGTTTCTAATTTTTTAAAACAATTCCAAGAACTTCAGATTCACGCAAAATTTTGACATCGAATCCTTCAAGCGAAGTTTTGGTGCCCGCTTGCTCCGAAAACAAGATCATATCGCCAGCTTTCACATCCATTGGGCGAGTGTGGCCTTTTTTATTCAAATGCCCACGCCCCACAGCCAAAACTTTTCCACGGAAATTTCCCGCTGCTTCAACTGTGTCGGGAATGTAAAGCCCACCGGCCGTCATTTTTACACCTTTTTCCAATTGGACAATGAGGCGATCATCCAAAGGAGTCAGATATTTTTGCCAATTGACGTTTTTCTCAAGCGCAGTCGGAGTCGCTTTTTTCGCCGCAGGCTTCGCAGTTTTATTTGTCGAAGTTTTGGCAATTTTTTTCGCTGCAGGTTTCTTGGCTGCATTTTTTTTCGCCGCTGGTTTCTTGGCTGCAAACTTTTTCGCTACCGGTTTTTTTGCAGATAGCTTTTTCGCTGCAGGTTTTTTTGCTTTAGACTTTGCCACGCTTGCCTCGTTCTTCTTCGTAATATTTTTTGTACATGATGTCCCATTCAGGACTGCCTTCGACAACTCCGCGCTTGAGAGTCGCAACTTTGTCTCGAGCCCGCTGATCGATATCTGTGTCCTCTTTGACAAATTCAAAGATGGCTTTTTTGGCTAAGCGAAGTGCTTGGTCTTCGTCTGTGTAATCGACGAGATCATCTTTCCAAATCGCGTCGGTCAGAATATGTGCCAGGTGAGATTGGCGATCTTCGGAAATCATCATAGGACGATCTTCCTTTCCTTGGCCAATTTCTGTTTGAGGATGGGAAACATTTTGTAGCGTTGGAACTCGCCTGGGTTGGTCTGCTCAAGCTTATCCAGCATTCCATGAACGTCTCTTTCTAAAAGAGTCTCGCGGTCATAGTCTGCTTTGATGGCCTCAACGGCACGGGCGAAGACTTTTTTTTCATCATCTTTGAAAATGATGACGTCATTTTTTTTCCATTGCTCAAAAACTTTTTCGACGAGTTTTTGCATCTGCAAAGGGGT
>JAYUCD010000083.1:0-9254 GCA_043740515.1 Bdellovibrio sp.
AAATCATGGAGGATTTCGGTATGCAAGGAGGATAGAAATGGGATTACGTATTGCTACGAATGTGGCTGCGATGAACGCCCACAAAAATTTGGGCATCAACGGTTTAGCGCAAGCCAAATCGTTTGAAAGATTGAGCTCGGGAAACCGAATCAATCGAGCAGCGGACGATGCAGCGGGCTTGGCCATCAGTGAAAACTTGAAAGCACTCATCCGCGGCTACAGGCAGGCGGATCGAAATGCCAACGATGGAATTTCATTGGTGCAAGTGGCGGAGGGAAGTTTGAACGAGGTCTCGAATATGATGATTCGTTTGCGCGAATTGGCAATTCAGTCCTCATCTGACACTCTCGGCGACACCGAACGCAAGTTCATCGATGTCGAGTATCAGCAACTTAAATCGGAGGTTCAGCGAATCACCGAGTCGACCAAGTTTAACGGTTACGATCTTCTCAATGGAACGGGTGGAGTCATCGATATTCAAATCGGTGTTCATAACAATCCATTCGAAGACCGAATCTCGTTCAATGCATCAGCAGCGAACGCAACATTGGAAGCGCTAGGTTTGACGGCGGAAACAGTGGCGACAAAGCAGGGAGCTCAGATGAGTCTCGATGTTGTCGACAATGCACTGACTTCGGTGAATGCGATTCGAGCGAACTTCGGTGCGCTTCAGAACCGATTGATCTCGACTTCACAGAATTTGAAGGTTGCAGACGAGAACTACTCGGCCGCAAACAGTCGAATCCGAGACACAGATGTCGCCGCAGAAACGACCGAGCTTGCACGAAACAGCATCTTGCAACAGGCAGCGATTTCGGTTCTCAGTCAGGCCAACAATTCACAGCAACTTGCTTTGAAATTATTGGGTTGATTCGAGCTCGACAAAAGAGAATAAAAAAAGGCCGTGTTCCATTCAGAGCACGGCCTTCTGTAGAAATTTTTATGACGGCATCTGTGCCGAATCGGTCTAGTATCGAACTTTCAATGCTTGCTCCAGCGCCGAGTTTTGACCGCTGCTTGGACCATTGGCCAAAGTCTGAACCTCAATCGCCGATCCATCTGCAAATCCGCAAATTCGTACCGAGTTGTTTTCAAGATCTGTCACATCTTTTTGTATTCCGCCGACACTCTCACAAGAATTAGATCCTGCCTGAAAAGCTGAAACGGCCTGGCTCACTGTGCCCGATTCTGCACTTTGCATGATCGACATCGAATCCATCATCGAGGATCCATAAACGCAAAACCCAACCTGGTCCGAGTCCAAATTCAAAGCATGAAAAAGGCCGCCAGTCAGTCGACAGGCGCGCTGTTGGGGGTTGTTAGCGAAAGCGGAAAAGCTAAACAAAAGGACTACAAGACAGATTGATTTCATGGAAGTTTCCTCGTTTCAGGCTTTTTTGTACTCGGAATCAGGAATTTTCTCAATGGCCATCGCAAAATCACTGGGGGGCCGAGTCTGAGAGGGGAGTTTTTTTGTAGAAAATATGAGGCTGGCTAAATATTATTCAGGCAAAGGGCGTAGATACAGCTCCAAAGCAAACTACTGGGAATTCCGCCCTTCAAGTATGGCTGTGAAAATCCTCGGGCTTTTTCCTCCACTGGGGCGATCCCCCAAAGTTTTAGAGATCGGGTGTGGGGAAGGCGCAACCACCGTTTTTTTAGCTAAAAACGAATATGAGCCGCTTGAAGCCTATGACATCATTTTCTCATCCGGAACGATTCAATATTTGTTGCCTGAGAATCGCAAAAAATTTATCGCCTCTTTGAAAAATGCAACCAACCCAGGTGGATTGAACGTCCTGCAAACCTTTGTGATTTCAGCCCAAATTAAAGTCGCAGATTTTACTCCACAGCTTGGGGCTAACTAGATCCGATCCTAGAAGATAAACCGAATAAAAGCCTTTGCCACGGCCCTTTTTTGCTTCAATTGGTAAAACGCCGGTTCCGCCAATCGAATGGAGCCAGTTGGCTCGAAACGAAAGGGAATTACTGATCATCACGTTTTTTGCTTCTTCGTAGGATTTTTTTTCAAGACCGGAAAATTCAAAAGAGCTGTAAACATGGATATCTTTGTTCGTGGAGACCTTCTCCATCTGTTGATATCCGACCTCGAGCTGATGCGTGAATTTTTGTTTGCTTGGAGGACGCACAGTGAAAATCAAATCTAGATTTCCGCTCAAAAATTGCGAATCCAAATCTTTGAAATCGAGCACATCAACGAAAACCATGTGCATCTGCAACTGAGCAAAGCACAGCTGAACAAACTGACTTGCAATCGAAGAAAGGCCTTCCAAGGTTCCGATTCGAAGTTCGTTGATTTCGCTGTCTTGAGCGACAGATAAAATATCAGCCTGCAATCTTCCAAGGCCCTTGGTGAAAACCAAAGATAATTCTTGAGCAACGGGAGTCCACCCGGATTTTCTTCGCGCACTCCGATCCAGCAGCAAGATGTTCAGTTCGGATTCGATTTTTCCTACCAAGCGAGACAGCTGAGGCTGGCTCAAGCCGACGTGCACAGCAGCTGCGGATAAATTTTTGTGCTGAACGGCTTTGGCTAGGACAGAAAGTTCGTAAGTCAAATTTTGCAGCATGTGGATTTCTCCAATTTTATTTTTTAATGTAATTGAAAAAAGCCACGATTCCTAAAACTCCAGCTGACAGGTATCCAAAAAAGCTCATAGCTGGAAAGCCATAAATTAAATTTTCGTGATCATGCACGTAAATAAATGAAGCGCTGAGGACCAGCACGCCGATAATGATTCCCAAGAATAAAAGATTGAAGGAAATCTCGATCGAGCGTTTCAGATCTTGAAGATCCTCGACCTTCAATTTGAAACTGTGCTGGGGGCTATTGATCTTGCGAAGTAAAAAATTCAGTTGTCGTGGCAATCCGTTGATAAAACCTTTGGACTCTCTCGCCAGCTGAGTGAATTCTTGCAGCAGTTTGTTGGGATCGTACTGATTTTTAATCAGCTCACCTGCGTACTGCAGCGAATACTGGAGAAAATCGAAATCTTTTTGGATTCGGTTTCCAAGGCCCTCGATCGACACCAAGGATTTGAAATAAAGCATCAGTTCCGTTGGGACCTGCAAATGGTGTCGAGCTGCAATCGACGAAGACTTGAGAAGCAGCTTTCCCATATTGACGTTTCTCAGTGTCAGTCCAAAATACGGCGCAATCAAATCTCGCAATTCTCGAGCAAACAGATCCACATTGACGTCTTCAGTAAAGGGCGCGAGATCAATGTACTCGTAAGCCAATCGCTCGTAGTCCTCTTTGGCAAGGGCCGCCAGCATATTGGCGATGCTTGATTGAGTGCGATTGTTCAGCCGTCCGACCACGCCAAAATCGATTAAGCCAATTTCATTATTGGGAAAGACAAAAAAGTTTCCAGCGTGGAGATCTCCGTGGAAAAGTCCGTCGTTGAAAACCATTTTGAGATAAGCTTTGAGGCCCAAGCGAATGATTTCGTCTGGCTCAACTCCAATTTGAGACAGTGCATTGGGGGAACTGAGCGGAATGCCATCCAGAGCTTCCATCGTCAGGACTCGCTCGGTAGTCAAATCAAATTCGACGCGAGGAATTCGAATTCGGGTCTCCCCGGCAAAGTTTTGCGAAAACCGACGGATATTATTCGCTTCCACCACGAAATTCGTTTCAAGCTCGAGAGTTTTAAAATACTCGTCAACAATTGCGACCGGACTGAAAGCAACTGTTTCTTCGACATATTTTTCCAGAAGCTCTGCGAGAAAATAAAGAACGTTCAAATCTTCATTGATTGTTTGAATAATTCCCGGCCGTTGAACTTTCACGACAACCGTTTGGCCATTTTTTAAAATCGCTTTATGAACCTGAGCAATGCTTGCTGATCCGAGGGGGACTGGATCAATGCTTTGAAAATGTTGATACAAAGCAGACCCAAATTCCTCTTTCAGAACTGTTTCAATCACATCGAATGAAAGGGGATTGACTTGAGCATGCAATTTTGAAAATTCGATCACGAAATCATCAGGCACAAGGTCAGGACGGGCTGCCAACAATTGACCCAATTTAACAAAAGTCGGACCGAGCTCTTCGAAGCTCATCCGAATTCGTTCAGCTGTCGAGTAACGAGTTTCATCTATATTCGAACTGAGCCTCTCGAGAATAAATTGGCCTAGTTTGATCCTCTCGGCCACGTTGTGAAATCCATGTTTAGCAAAGACTCCGACGATGACTCGCAATCGGGACGCATTTTTCAGAGTTCTTCCGATCTGTCGTCCCGTGCGAATAATTTTCATCGACGTCTCTTCTTAGATGTGGATTTTGAATCTTTCCCTGATTTTTTATTTTCGTTTTTCGAAGTGTCAGGTCGCGAACTTCCAGAAGAAGAGCGTGAAGCCGATTTGGAAGCAGAGCGAGGCGAAGATTCCTCATCGCTTGAGTTAGAGCGGGCTCCAAATCCGCGACGGGGAGCCGTGCGTTCGGAGCGAGAGGATTGATCTCGAGACGCAGTTCTTGACGGCCCCAAAGGTTCGCCATTTCCCATTCGATCTTTCCACTTTTTCAAAGCTTGTTGCAAATGTGTTTCTGGATCAAACTTCTCACCGCGATTTTTTGATTCCGAGTTGGCATCACTCAAAAACTGAATCACCCGTTCATCCATATTGTCCATTGCTTGAGCTTTTTTAGATTTCTGCGCCGGCTGACGATCGCGAGAAGAAGATTTGGGTGAGGGGCGACTGACAGCCTTTGCGGGGCGATCATATTTTTCTGGCTTCTCGGTTGCGGAGCGAGAGCGATCCGGTTTTCCTCGCTTCTCTCGGCCGCGATCGCGGTCTCGAGATTCGCGGCGAGAGCCAGAGCTTGATGCCGACTTTTCATTTTTATTTCGGCCTTGAATGTACTCTTGGCCGACCAAAGAAAAATCAATCTGGCCCGAGTCCGGATCTGCAGCCGCGACTTGCACATTGACTGGATCTCCAATTGCAAAGCGCACTCCCGTTCGAATCCCTACTAAAACTAAATTGTCTTCGTCGAATTCTAATTTTTCTTTGGTGAGATTTTCGGAGCGAACCAATCCATCGACCTCGTATTGCCGAAGCAAAACGAAGACTCCGAATTTAGTCACGGAACTGATCATTCCTTCAAACTCTTCACCAATGAACTGACTCATGAAGCGAGCTTTTTTGATGGATTGAAACAATCTCTCGGCTTTCACCGATCTTTGCTCTGCCGCCGAAAGCATCGTCGCTGCGGTGTTGAGTTCCTCTTCGGGAATCACTTTGTAATTGGATTGTTTGAGAATCTGACTTTTCAACAAACGATGCACAATCAAATCAGGGTAGCGACGAATCGGCGAAGTAAAGTGCGAGTAAAATTCAAAACCTAAGCCAAAGTGGCCCAGGTTGTTGGCGCTGTATTTGGCCTGACTCATCGATCGCAATGTCAGGATATTCAAAATCTGAGCTTCCGGCTTTCCTTCAAACTCTTGCAAAGACTTAGTTAATCGTTTTTGCAATTTGCCTTGAGCAATATTTACTTTGCTGCCAAAGTTTTGCAGATACTTTTCAAGCATAGCGATGGCGTCTGCGTTCGGTGGCTCATGAATTCGGTAGAGAGCAGGAATCTCTTTGGATGACAAAAATTTAGCCGTCGCCACGTTTGCTGCGAGCATCATCTCTTCGATCAGCCGATGCGCGAAAAGTCTCTCAGAGCGAATAAAGTCCGTCGGAACCCCGGCACTGTTTAAAACAATTTGTGTCTCGGGAATCTCAAGATCCAAAGAACCATCGCGAAATCGTTTGGCCATCAGGATCTTCGCCAGATCAGAAGCTAATAAAATCTCAGCTTTCACATGCTTTAATTTTTCGACTTCATTGCCATCGATCACTTCTTGAGCCTCTCCGTAGGTTACTCGTGCTTTGCTCTCGATAACCGCTTCATAAAAATTCGAAGACTGAACCTCGCCTGTAAAGTCCATCTGGATCTCTGCAACGACAGCCAGGCGTGGAAGATGTGGATTCAAGGAGCAAAGACCATTGCTCAAAACTTCAGGCAACATTGGCACAACAAAATTTGGAAAATAAACACTGGTGCCGCGCTCGTAAGCTTCTTTGTCGATTGCTGTTCCAGTCTGCACATAGTGGCTGACGTCAGCGATAGCGACATAAAGATTGAAACCCTTATTTTTTGACTCGATAAAAATCGCATCGTCAAAGTCTCTTGCCGTTGCTCCATCGATTGTAATGAAATTCAAAGGACGCAAATCTTTTCGGTTTTTCATGTCTGCTTCAGATACGTGCTCTGAGAATCGTCGGGCTTCAGCCAAGACTTTCTCTGAAAATTCATGTGGGATATTGTTTTGCAAGAGGACTCGGCGAACATCTGTTAAAGGATCCATCGCATCGCCGATGACCGACACGATTATACCGACGAAGCCTTCTCGGCTTCCAGGAAAAGTGAGAATCTCTGCTGACACCAGCTCATTGTTTTTCGCATTCATCGAATCTTTGATTGCGATGCTTAAGTCTTCTCCCCAACCTTTTCCATCATCACGAATAATTCCAGTGTTCGTATTCAATTGATGAAAAGTTCCAACGACTGTTTTGGTTCCGCGAGAAATCACTTTTTGAATTTCGCCGCGAAATCTTTGGCCGCCTCGTTCAGGAAAAACTTGAATCGAAACGCGGTCTCCCGTCATCGCGGCTTCCATCGATTGGCGAGGCACATAGACGTCGGGATGTTCTCGATCATCGGGAATAAAAAATCCGAAACCGTCTGGATGTCGCTTGATCATACCTTCAAGAAAATTCTTTTTCATGAGGCCGATTATCATCCCGATTTCACACAAATGACAACAGCCTCATTATTAAGTGAATGGAATAGAGGCCGGCATTGGGCAGCCAAGCCAACTGAACTGTTAAGCTTGATTAAAGCTTAGTTGGAGCTTGAGCTCTAATTCGGACCCTTTCAAAAACAAGTGATTTCTCGTGTATTTACAGTTTTCTGTTGGAAAATGCCGCAGAACATTATTTAATTAATGCTATGCATTATGTCGTATGACAGACTAAGGTCCAGTGGCTTTATCAGCACAAGAACTAGCATCGATCATTAAAAATAGCCCGCCTTAAAATCATCAATTATTTTTCCCGCAAATCCATACCCAGATGAAGTTTCCCGTGATTTTCCCATTTCAAAATTTCTAAGAAAGTATTTTTTTAAAGATGAACAGTTAGGATTGAAAATAACAATATGAGCACATTTCGCTACAGTCTTAGTCGGCTCAAACTCCTTTTCGAAGCTGGGCTGCACTTGTGATGTTGAGTTTACTATTGATTCCAATCAGCGGCCTCATTACGATTTGAAATGAAAACAAAGATACAACCTTGTTGATTCAACGAAAGGACAACAAATGAAAAAGCTTCTTGTCATTGCAGCCTTGGCAGCTCTTGCCTCGCCAGCATTCGCATCAAAGGCTCGGTTAAACTCTCTCGGAAATGCTGAGCACTTAATCGACCCTCAAACGACTTTCAACAATCCTTCACACATGCTCTGGATGTCAGACTTTGTGACTTTTGAAACTGGTCCGACGACTCCAACTTATTCGGCAGCAACTCCGCCGTCTAAAAGTGCTTCATCGGAAGGTGGATTTGTTCGATCAGCTGGGGATGCGCGCTACATGGCATACCTAGGAAGAGATTCCGACCTGACAGGGGTTGCCCGCCAATCTCAAGGATTTTTGACTCAGGAAAATCCGATTGATTTGATGTACGCAATGAAAGGCACCTGGAACTGGGGAGTCGGACTGAGCCTTTCAAACTCTGATAAAAAATCCACTTCGCAAAAACAAAATGCATATGGACTGCGATTGGGAGCATCCAATGATCTTTGGGAAGTTTACGCAACGATTGGTTTGGGCAGCACAGCCACGGGCTCAACTGGTGCGACAAACCCTGGCTTCATCACAGATACCACAGCTAAATACACTGGAACTACTGGCTTCAAAGTGGGAGCGGCCTACAAGGTTGAAAATCTGTACAGCTACCTAAAGTATTTCCAAGATGGTTATAAATATGAGTCTTCAGCTGGTGCGGGACTGAATGCGGCTGTGAACGGAGCCTCCACTGTGGTTTCTCAATTAGACCTTGGAGTTGTTGACCATAATAAAATTGACGGCGGTCAATGGTTCTATGGAGTCGCTCTTCAAATTTATCAAAACAAAATGGACGGTGCAGCTAATGCCGCAGCCAATTCTAAAACAGACGCTCAGTACCTGCCGTTCTTGTTGGGTCTCGAGTACGATGCCGCAACTTGGGCGACATTGAGAGCTTCAGTTACTCAGAACGTTTTAATCGGAACGACAAAAACAGCTGGAGCAGCTCCATCACCTGCCGATTCAGTTGATACCATCAGTAACAACACGACTGTTGCTGGCGGATTGGGATTGCATTTGAACAAATTTGTCATCGATGGCTCTTTGGCCGCTTCGACAACTGGAAACGCAAATACTGCGAATCTTCTGACCAACGTTGCATTAACTTATAATTTTTAATTTTATAAATTTATCTGAAAGGATTTGAGCAAATGAAAAAGACAATCGTAATTGCAGCTCTGACACTTCTGACCTTGCCTGCTATGGCATCTAAGGCTCGCCTGATCGCACTCAACAATGCCAGTCATCTACAAGATATCCAGCAGATTTTCTCAAATGCATCTTTGCTGACAAAGCATGGTGAGTGGCTAACTTTTGAAATGGGACCAAACCCCGGCGTCAATGTGCCCGTAGGATCCCCATCGGCAGAAGGTGGTTTTTCACGAGATATGAAGGATACCAAGTATGGATTTTATTTAGGACATCACTCTTCTTGGGTGAATGAAACACGAACTCCAGCGGCAAGCATTGGTGGAAAGACTTTTCTTAATGATGAAAATGCAGTGAATTTATTTTATGCCAAAAAAGCTGATTTGAACTGGGGAGTCGGTTTGAATTATGCGAACTCGGACAAAAAGACATTGAACCAAAAGCAAAGTGCGCTTGGTCTGAATCTTGGCGTTGCTACTTCAGCTTGGGATGCTGCTCTCGATGTGGGTCTAATAAATACCTACAAAAATGATACAGCTGGTGCTTCGAACGCTGACTTTAAGGGGAACTCTTCGCTTGGATTGAACGGGCGATATTATATGAACACCATGACTTTCAGTGGATTGCTTACTCGCCGCCACGACGCATGCCATCCCGATGAGCTGTACCGCCGCGAGATGTTGTCCCAGC
>JAYUCD010000084.1:0-1974 GCA_043740515.1 Bdellovibrio sp.
CATACCTCGTCTCTTCCATAATTTTAGTTCTCTAATTTCAGCCATGCTCGCGATCGTGTCACTGAACGCAAGTGCAGTTGAAATTCAGAAAAAATTAAATTGGCAAATGTGGGACGTCTCGATTCTTTTACCCTTGCCGCAAACAAGCGACGAGATAGATCTTCTTTTGAATCCACAAAGTCAGAAGGACTTTGGGGTTTTGATTTCACCCAGAATTATTCAGGAGCTTCCTGTTTTGGTCCGTCGAGAGCAGAATGAAAATGTGTTTGGAAGCCATTTGAAGGTGGTGGGGATACGCCTGGATCCATGTTTTCAAGAGGGCTTGGCACCCAAGAGTTGTGCACGGCAAATTCGTTTGATCTGGCAGCCAATCACAAACCAAAATGATCAGATCTCAACGGTCGATGCTGCCATTCATACATTTTATGAACTGACTGCAGAACAGTGGTCCGAATTTATTCTACAGTACGAAAGCTTGCTTCAACAATCCGGCCGCCCTGTTGAGACTCAGCTCAGTATTCATCCGATTATTTTGAAAGAAGGCATGAAGGGCGGACTGTGGACTGGGCTTAGAAAGCTTATTTTGAAATACTGTGGAGAAAAAAATATCACTCGCATTACGACCATGGCCATTGAAGGCGGTGGAGATCAATGGACCTTCAGCGGTTTCAATATCACCGCAAATTCAGTTCTACCGATTGTCATTCCAAAAGTTTTTGGGAAGGGGCAGACCTTTATGTCGGCCATTCCAAACAGTTTGGATTTTATGGCCACCATCATGCCGATTAATTTCTCTAATTTAGGATTGTGGTTTGTTGACAACTCAGTCATAGCGAAAACGAAATTCCCTGAAAATGATTTCAAAATCTGGACTGAGGATCTTTTGAAAATTGAAAATCCGCGAATACACAATCCAGGAACTGTAGACTGCGTCTCCTGCCATCTTTCTTCCAATATACTGTCCTGGCAGGAACGAAATTTTAGCTCTTGGGACTGGAAATCGATAAAGTCTAAGCAAGCCTTCGCAAGCACGCAGAATCTTTCGAATTCAACAATCAAAAACTCAACCTCTGAGCAATTGCGAGCCTTCGGTTATCAAGACAGAGAAGCACGCTTTTCCCAACGTGTCGTCAATGAGACAGCTGTTGTGCTTGATTGGTTTGTGCAGAAGCCGCAGCATTAAAGAGCCGGGTTGATCATCTCTGCAAATCGAGTCGCAAACAAGAGCGCATCAATAGGCCTCAAAGCTCAAAGCATTCCAGCAGGTTCATTATTTCTTCGAACCCACTCGCTCACCGTACACTTGCGAACACTTCAGGTTGCGTCGCGCTCGACAAATCAAGTAGAGCCGGTGCAAGTTGAATGACTTACAAAGGAGAAATTATGAATTCATCACGGACCATCTTCGTATTTTGTTTATTTTTATCGGCTTGCCAGAGCTGGTATGTGCCCCAAGCGAGGGACGTCAAACGAAAGCCTCATTCTGGAGGAATCGTTGCTATGCCCGCCCGCCATCGAGCAGAGGATCGTCAAAAAGCCGAAGAACTGATGCGTCAGACTTGTTCACCATCTCCATTCGTAGTCAGTGACGAGGCTGAGGCCGTTGTTGGGCAAGAGACAAAGGTCAATGGATCAGAAACAAATCGAGATGACAGTCGGCAAAACGCCGGCCAGTTTTTAGGGATGAATCTCATCTCCGGTTCGAACAGTGGCAAAGAGACCAATCAGTCTTCGGTAACCACACAAATTAAAGATTGGCAAATCAGTTATGGCTGCGAGCAAGCCGGCAGCTCAACTCACAACACAACAACGAAATAATCAGGAGAATTAAATGAAAATTCATTTATCAATTTTATTGGTGTCACTTTCTCTTCTGTCAGCCTGCTCAAAGGGAAGTAAGACCGAAGTCGTTCCTGAATCCGTTGAAAATCAGAAATCAGAAGTGGGTCCCTTCAATACCGAATTTACTTCGGC
>JAYUCD010000085.1:0-16630 GCA_043740515.1 Bdellovibrio sp.
CCAAAGTGGTGATTGGCATTTTGTCGGACAGTGGACTGCTCATAAAGCTCCTCAAAAAAGAACTACGATAGCTACCAAATGGCAGCTCGACCAACAAGCTTTGCTTATATTGCAACGCATCAAGTGCTTGAGAGTAAGGACATTCGGCTAAGACTTAGGTTCAAAATCCAGGTTGTACTTTCAACCTTTGCCGCTGCTCTTAAGTGCCATAGAATAAACGCTTAATGAAGCAAATTGCTCAGCTCGTTCAACAAGCGCACAAAATCGTTCTTTCAACTCACCGACAATGCGATGGGGACGGGCTTGGCGCCCAGCTCGCCTTTTTCCATGCTCTGCAGGCGGAAGGCAAAGATGTTTCAGTGATCAACGTGGATTCCACTCCTAGAAAATATCGATTTCTGCAACCTGATCGCTGGATTCAATATCACGACAAGGATAGTGCCCTCAAACCCGATGTGGATCTGGTTTTGATTTTTGATACCAATGACCATCGCTTGGTGGAACCTCTTTTCACTCCTTTGCAAAAATCTGCCAAGGCCGTGGCGTTTATTGATCATCATCCTGTCTTGCTCAAAGGACCGCCGCCGACAGCCGACAGTTGGATTGATGTGACGTCTGCAAGCACTGGTGAAATGGCTTATCGTTTGATCAAAGAGTTGGGGCTGACGATCAACCGCGATGTGGCTCGCTGCCTTTATACGAGCATCACTTTCGACACACAGCTTTATCGATTCGTGCGCAACTCTCCAGTGTCACATCGAATAGCCGCCGAAATGATCGAACACGGAATTGACACCGAAGAAATTCACCGACATTTATTCGGCAACCAAACTGTGCAAAAAATGGCTTTTCTGGCGAGAGCTCTTGGACAGATCGAGTATTTTTCAGACGGCAAACTTGCCGTCTTGAAGCTTCGCGATGCGGATCTTTTTCATTACAACATGGATCCAGATGACTCACGGGATGTGATCGATATGTTGATGAACATTGAAACTTTGGAAGCAGCCGTCTTGTTTCGTGAGGAAACAAACAATGCTTTTAAAATCAGCCTTCGCAGCAAAGGCAAAATTCATGTTTTGCCAGTCGCCGAAAATTTAGGTGGTGGCGGACATGCTTATGCTGCCGGAGCCTTGGTTCATTCTCCCTACGAGTCTTTGAAGGAGCAAGTGGTGACCGAGCTCAGTCTGCTTCTGAAGCAATTGCCAAATTTGAAATGAAAAACAATCGTAAGAAAAAAGAAATCATCTGCCGCTGCAACAATGTCAGCCGAGAAACGATCGAAACAGCGATTCGCGAAGGCTGCGATAGCATGAATAAAATATTTGATGAAACTTCGGCCGGAGTTGGCCCTTGCGGCGGCTCCTGTCGACGTAAATTACAGCCAATGCTCGATCATTATTTAGCCACCGGTAAATTTCCTGATAAAATCATCGAGGATCGAACTGGCAAAGTGGATCCTAAGAAGCCGAATTCTTCAGACGAAAATCAATAATCTTTTGCACATCCGGCCGACAGGTCCCACAAGCCGTGCTTGCGGAGGTTTGTCGACTGACGACTTCACAAGTGTGGGCTCCGGCGATGATCGCTTGATCGACGTTTTCTGTGGCGATGGCTCGGCAGTGACAGAGTTCGACATGCTGATAGGGATAAACCCATTGATTTTTAGATTTGAGTAAAACTTCATTGAGCAACAACTCGGCATGGGAAATTCCAGTGGGCAGTGGCCACAGAAATGGATTTTTTCCATGTTTATTTTGAAAGCTTGCCAGCAGCTCGAGCAATTCGCTGCAACCCAAGCCCTTCAGCTGCGGCGGATTTTGTGAGTCATCAATTTCAATGAAATCTCGACCCTTGAGTTCAGCGCGGTAAATAGACATGCTTTCAAGCATAGCTTGAAATGTTGTAAGTTTCAGTCGATTCCGGCTGCAAATCGACCGAAGTCTGGGAGAAAGAGATCGCTGATAACTGGCAGCTCGGCTTTTATTTCAGAAGTTCGGGCACTCGCTTTCGGCGGTATGCAAAGATTTTTTCCACATCGCCTTTGACAAATCCACCGCCGAACAAAGCGCCTAATTTACCGACCGGCAATTTGTAACGAACAGTATCGGTCATTAAGGTTCCCCCTGCCATCTCTTCAAATTGATGGGTATGATGCCAAAGTTTGTAAGGGCCCTTCAATTGTGTGTCGACAAATTTTTCTTCCGGAGTCCAGTTTTCAATCAAAGTTCTCCAGTGCAAAGGCACGCCGTGAACCTTTAATTTGTAATCAATCAAAGTTCCCTTTTCAATTTTGGGCGTCGACATCTGACTGATTTTAAAAGTCATCGTTGGCGGAGTGATCGCTTCAAGATTTTCTGCTGCCGCAAAAAATGGAAACACCTGAGACTTTGGCTGAGGTAAAAATTGATCAACGTGAAACACCGAGTTTCCGCCCTTGTAATACTGCGCACAGTTTTGAACCGCTGATTCGATTCCTGCGAACTGAAAGCGGAATCCCAGATTTTCAATTTTTTTTGCCAGCACTCGTTGGGAATTCAAAACCACGCTTCCCATCTCACCGAATAAAAGCTGGACTGCAAAAGCTGGAACCTGAGGCCCAGGACTCTGCTCTAAATTATCAGCCAAAATTTTTGTAAACTGTTTGTTTTGTACAGGCTCTGGTGCGGTGGCGTTGAAAATGCCTGAGACCTGCTTGTTTTCTAAGGCGAAAACATAGAGCGAAACCAGGTCTTGCAAATGAATCCAGCTCATCCATTGTTTGCCCGAACCCAAGACTCCGCCGACTCCCATTTGAAATGGCGCGAGCATTTTCATCAAGGCACCACCGAAGGGCCCAAGCACCACTCCGGTGCGGAGAATGGCAAGCCGAGCGTTTGGAAATTTTTCGCCGCATTTCAGAGTGGCAGCCTCCCATTTGATGCACACATCGGCGAGAAAGCCTTGACCGGCCGAGCTGCTCTCAGACAATTGTTCTTCGCCTCGACTGCCATAAAAGCCAGTTGCAGAAGCTCCTAAAAAAATTTGCAAGCTTGATGGCAGGCTGAGCAAAAGATTTTCAGTGAATTTCACTCGGGAATCGAGAATTTCTTTTTTTCGCTCTTCACTCCAACGTCCGTCTCCGACATTTTCTCCAGCAAGATGAATGACGGCTTCGACTTGAGAAAACTGTGAGCTATCGATTGCCTTCTCTGTCAAATCTCCCTCGATGACCTGACAGGGAAAGGGCAATTTTAGCTTTGCTTTTTCAGCATTTCGTGAAAGCGCTACAATCTGATGACCTCGTCTCACCAACTCTTTTCCAAGTTCTCGCCCAATAAATCCAGTCGCGCCTGTGATTAGAATTTTCATTTGCTGTCCTTTTTCTTCAATGCTTCGGAATAGGTTTTGATCGCTCGCTCTCGGGCAAATTTATGCTCGACCATGGGTTGAGGATAAATTGCCGTCCCAACTTCAGGCACCCATTTTTTAATGTACTCCATTTTTGCGTCAAATCTTTCCATCTGGGCCTCTGGATTGAAAACTCGAAAGTAAGGAGCTGCGTCGCAACCCGAGCCCGCTGCCCACTGCCAATTTCCGTTGTTTGCTGCCAAATCATAGTCCAGTAATTTTGCCGCGAAGTAGCGCTCGCCTTCGTACCAGTGCATCAGCAGGTGCTTGCATAAAAAACTGGCGGTGACCATGCGCACTCGGTTGTGCATAAATCCAGTTTTGTTGAGTTCTCTCATTCCGGCATCAACCAGAGGGTATCCGGTCTGACCAAGACTCCACTTTTCAAAATCTTGCGGACTTTTTCGCCATTTGATTTTCTCGTACTCGGGACGAAAAGAAGATTTCACGACATGCGGGAAATGAAATAAAATCTGCATAAAAAAATCTCGCCAAATCAATTCGGACAGCCACACATCACTGAGCTTGAGAGATTTCTGGGCCAAGTCCCGGATGCTGACTGTGCCAAAGCGCAGATGCAGCCCCAAATGAGAAGTCCCCTCAATTGCAGGAAAATCTCTGACTTCAGCATAATTTTTGAGCAAAGGTTTGGAAAGCTTGGCTTCTGGATAAAATTTGAAATCCGTGCGCTCAAATCCCACCTCCTCGAGACTGGGAGAAGCTTTTGCCGATTTATTTTGATGGAGTGCTGAAAAATGTTTTTCGGATGGGTAGGCGTTTAAATGAGAGTTGTTGAGTTTGGCCAGCCATTTTTTTTTGTAGGGAGTGTAAACCGTATAAGTTTTTCGAGCATCTGTGAGAATTTCATTTTTCTCAAAGATCACCTGATCTTTGAAAGTCTCGAAACCGGCGCCTTTGCTTTTGCACATGTCTTGGATCTTGTTGTCTCGAGCAATAGCGGAAGGCTCATAATCATGATTGCAATAAACCGATTCGATTTTTAAATCGGAGAGCAGGCTTTGAAAAACTTGATCGACTTTGCCATGAAAGATCCAAAGATCGGATCCCTGCTCTCTCAATTCTGCTTTCAATCTCAGCACTTGGTCGTACAGAAAGGGAACACGTGTGTCTTGAGGATTTTTGAGATGCCCAAGAATTTCCGTGTCGAAGATAAAAATGGGCTGCACGTGAATCGCGGATTTCAGAGCTTGATAGAGACCTGCGTTGTCTTGTAAGCGCAAATCTCGACGAAACCAAAATAGTTTCAGAGGGCCTGACATGTTTTTCCTTTTTCTGGCTTTTCACTGTCTTTTTGAAAAAGCTCGGGTGAAAATGAGAATATGAAATATCTCGGGAAAATCAAGTCTTCTGTTTTGAGCAGAAGTCTCAGTCTCACTAAGCTGACCCTCAACACCGGCGGCAAAGTTGTTGGTCATGGAATCAGCACTTTGTTTGCAAACGCCGATTCCAAAAATGAAAAGTGGCAAATCTTATTGGCCGAACAAGCACAGAAACTTTCTCAAGAGCTTGGCGAACTCAAAGGCAGCTTGATGAAGGCTGGCCAAATGATTTCAATGTATGGTGAGCTTTTCTTGCCTCCCGAAGCGAATGATTTTCTGAAAACTTTGCAGTCTCAATCTCCCCCTTTGCGCTACTCGGAAATTGAAAAAATTCTGAAACTGGAATTGGGTGCAGAAA
This sequence comes from Bdellovibrio sp., assembly GCA_043740515.1. GTDB lineage: Bacteria > Bdellovibrionota > Bdellovibrionia > Bdellovibrionales > Bdellovibrionaceae > 21-14-0-10-47-8. The sequence continues at coordinate 5,086 of JAYUCD010000085.1, forward strand.
AAATGGCAGAGCTTGAGATTGAGGAAGTACCTGTGGGCTCCGCTTCCATCGGTCAAGTTCATCGCGCCAAAGTCAACGCCACTGGTCAATTTCTCGCTTTGAAAGTTCAATATCCTGGCGTTGATAAGGCCATTGAAAGTGATTTGAAAGCGATTCGCTCATTGCTGTCTTTGATGAATCTTCTACCCGGAGATTTTCAAACAGATTCTTTGTTTACAGAAGTTCGCAGCATGCTCGAGCAGGAGATGAACTATCCACTGGAAGCTGAGCAGACGGAAAAGTACAGACAACTGCTTGCTGGAGATTCACGCTATGTGATTCCAAGTGTGAATTTTCGCTATTGTTCCGCGCACGTGATTGCGACCAGTTTTGAAAAAGGACTTTCGCCGGATGATCCCTTGATCAAATCTCTGAGCTTCGAGCGGCGCAACCGTTTGGCCACAAGTTTTTTAGATCTTTATTTTGAAGAGCTCTTTAACTGGGGATATGTGCAAACCGATCCTCATTTAGGAAATTATAAAATTCGTTTGAATGCCGACGGAAGTGACCAGTTGGTCTTGTTGGATTTTGGCGCTGTTCGATTGTATGACTCTCAATTTCTCGGCGCCTACCGCCGTATGGTGAAAGCAGCGATTGTCAGTGACCGCGAGGCCCTGCACAGAGCTTCGATGGATTTGAAATTTATTGAAGGAGCGGACTCTCCGGCGCTGAAAAAGATTTTTGAAGAATTTTGCTTGATGACCGCCGAGCCCTTTCTCGATCCCAAAGATTCGAGAGCTCATGCTGAGTTGATGGATTCGGAAGGACTGTATGACTGGAAGAAATCCGATCTCCCAAAAAGGCTAACCTCGAAGGGTTTGGAGATTATCAAAAAATTTCCACTGCGAACGCCGCCACGAGAAATGATTTTTTTGGATCGAAAAACCGGCGGAGTGTTTATCTTTCTCTCAGTCCTCGGCGCTCGGCTTGACGCGAGAGGCTTGCTGCTTCGACATCTCAAATCCATTGCGCTTTGATTTTGCAGATCGAATGGGGTGTGATAGAAAGTTTTTATGTCACTCAGGTCTTACTTTTTTCAAGCTGCAAAACTTTCTCCCTTCTCCAAGTGGTCAAGGATCCTTCTCTTTTATACTTTGCTAGTTATTCTTTGGGGTGCCTGGGTGCGAATTTCTCACTCCGGTGACGGTTGCGGTGATACCTGGCCTTTGTGTCACGGACAGATCATTCCCGAAGCCCAACAACACAAAACTTGGGTCGAGTTTTTTCACCGTTTGATGTCGGGTCTTTTTGGGTTTTTTGTGCTTGGACTTTATTTCGCTGCTCGCAGAAAATTTCCCAAGGCTCACCCGGTCCGCAAGTGGGCCTTGCTCAGTCTGATTTTTACTTTCACCGAAGCTTTGCTGGGCGCGAAGCTTGTTCTCCTTCGTCTCGTTGCTGACAATGACACTCCCTTTCGGGCTTTTTTCATGTCACTGCATTTTATCAACTCACTGATGCTCAGCGGAAGTCTCGCCATGACTTTTGATTTTTCGCGCTTTCAGAATTTGCAAAAGCGATTGCGCTCACCTTGGTCACTTCCCAGTTTATCGATTCGAAAAACTGTTGTCGCAGTGCTGTTCGCATTTGTTTTGATTGGAATTACCGGCGCCATTGCAGCTCTCTCGAGCACCCTTTTTCCTTCATCGTCGTTGCTGGAAGGCTTGCAAGCTGACTGGGACCCGAATGCACATTTTTTGATTCGCTTGCGAGGGCTGCATCCTCTTTCTGCTCTGCTCTTTGGCGGAAGCCTGGCGCTGGTGGCTTGGCTATCGACTCAGCTCTTGCATGCCGAGGAAACAGAACTGCGCTTACGCAGTCAGATGTTGACTGCGTGCTTGGCCTTAGGAATTTCGTTTGGAATCCTCACTTTGCTCTTTTTAGCACCGGTGTGGATGAAGCTGCTTCATTTGGGAATCGCCCACGGCATTTGGATTTTTCTTTTGTTTTGGATTCGCGCTCTTCGTTACCGTCCGTCGGGAAGCAACTCGCCACTTGAAACAAGGCCTGCGACAAGCTGAATTTTTTCATTGATATCGTTGGCTTCTAAAATCAATTGCTGCATATCTTTGTCCGCCACCAGATAAGAAGCAAAACAGCCGATCACCTCTTCGGCTGAACGAATATTTCTTAAAAATTGCTCTCGGTTGTGAGCCTCTGGCACATTTTTGTTGATCCAGTTGACGAGCACCTTTTGCAGAGTGATCAGCTCCACGGACTCGGCGTTTTCGAGCAAATGATTTTCATTGATCAATCCGCCCTCACAAACCAGGTAAGGTGTCCCTCGATCGACCACCTTTCCCAGTCGAACTTTACCTCGTCCTTGAAGAAAAATGAGAAGGGAGCCATCTTCACGTTTCTCTAAAACCAGTGGTTGTCCAAAGCCTGCGATCGGCCGCACGAAATTTAGATTTTGATTGAAGTAAACTTGCGCTTCTCGTTCAGGGTCATCCACGTAAGCCAAAGCAATTGGGGTCCCTGTGGCTAGAGAATCTTGAACCATTTGCAGATAGCGCGGCTCAAAAATATTAAGTGGCTTGGAGGTGCTTGGGTAAAACACGACTTCAGCCATTGGAAAAACAAAGAACTCCATGATAGCTTATTGTCTCAAGGAGCTTGAATGCTTGAAAGAGAAAAAGAGAGTCGCAAGATCGTTTTTTTCGATGGAGTTTGTCATCTTTGCAATAGCTTTGTGGACTTTGCGATTCAAAATGAGAAAGCAGCAAAGAAAAGTCTTTTTTTTGCCCCTCTTCAAGGAGAGATCGCGCTTCGCCTGCTGCCTCGATCGGATCGGGAAGATCTACAAAGTATTGTTTACTGGGATGGAGGAAAATTGCACCGCCGATCGAATGCAGTTTTGCATATTTTTTCGGAGCTTGATTTCCCGTGGGGTTGGCTTTCTCGACTTGGCTTTTGTGTCCCCGCTTTTTTGCGCGATGCAATCTACCGCACAGTTGCTAAGAATCGCTATCGGTGGTTTGGAAAACGGGAGCACTGCCGCCTGCCCCAACCTGGTGAGAAATCTCAACTTTTGGTGTGAGTCAGCCTCAGATCTTCAAAACATTTTCGGATCAAGGGGCGATCGCCGATTGAGAGCTCGGACTCGACCACAGTCGAGAGGCGAACCCACTTCATCGCTTGATGTTCCAGTAACTGAATTTGCTCCACCGACCCCAAGACAAAATAAACTCGCAGTTCGAAAACTCGGCCGCTGCCTGACTGAAATTGGCTGTTTCCCAATTTTTCTTTCACCTGGACTTTGATGGCAATTTCTTCTTCTAATTCTCGTCTCAGCGCTTGGGAGTCGCTTTCTCCGGGCTCCACCTTGCCACCTGGGAACTCCCAGTGGCCGCCTCCCACATCCTGAGCGGCTCTCTGGAAAAGCAAGACTTCTGGTTCTTGCAGAGCCTGATTCCAGCGGTGAAAGACTCCGGCCACGACCGAAATAGCTTGTGAGAGGTTCATGTCCTACAGTCTGTCGTCTCGTCCTGAAGGCGTCAATGCGCTTTGAATCTGATTTTCAAGTCCGCGAAAAACAGATAGTCTGAAGCATCAACCCCTGATCGCGGAAGTGGAATTAAATGCTCGAGCTGCACAACAGTTATATCGTCATCTTGCTTGGCGGAGTGGCCATGTTTCTCTATGGCATGACTCTCGCCAGTCACTCTCTCGAAAAAATTCTTGAAGGCCGAATTTCACTGCTGCTCAATAAACTATCTGACAATCGCTTCTTTGCCATCGTCATTGGTATCTCGCTGACCACTCTTTTACAAAGCTCGGGTGCTGTGACATCGATGTTGGTAGGACTTGGATCTGCCCAGGTCATTTCGCTGCCACAAGTAATGGGCGTTATCATCGGGACGGCGATCGGCTCGACTCTGACTGTTCAGTTGATCAGTTTTGATTTGGTTCAATATGCTTTGCCGACCCTCATTATTTCATTCGGAGTTTATTTTTTCTCGAAAAAGCCTGGCTTCAAAACCATGGCGACTGTCTTCATTGGATTTGCTTTTTTATTTTTGGGGCTTGGGATGATTTCGACTTCGGCGCATTTTTATGCGGGACAAGAAACATTGAAAGAGTCAATTCAGACATTAAAAGACAATCCGCATCTGTCGCTGTTCATTTCGATTATCTTTTGTGCTCTCGTCCAGAGCAGCGCTGTCACGGTTGGACTGGTGATGACCCTCGTGCAAGCCGGAGTGCTTGATTTACATGATGCGATGTTTTGGGTTTATGGAGCGAACATCGGCACAACCTCGACCGCTTTGATTGCAGCGGTGGGTAGCAATCACATCGGGCGCCAAGTCGCATGGGCTCATTTTTTCTACAAGGCCTTGAGTGTTTTGATTTTTCTGATTGGACCTATCCACGAATATTTTATCAAGTTGCTCCAGAGCTTTCAAACAGTCCCAACTCGAGAAGTTGCCAACGGACATCTGCTCTTCAATTTGATTTCAGCGGCTTTATTTTTTCCATTTATCAAACCTGCTGCTCGTTTCATCGAGAAACTTTTTCCCAAAAATCCGAAAGAAGATTTTACAGCAGAGTATCTTTCGCTGAACAATTACCAATCGACCGCCTTGGCTGTCTCCTATGGAAATCGTGAGATCATGCGAACAGCCGACATTGTGATTTCGATGATCCGAGACTCACTTTTGCTTTTCGATCACGCTGATCCATCGATGATTGAATCGATTAAAGACCGTGACAACAAAGTTGACTATCTTTACCGCGAAACCAAAATGTTTCTCCTGGATCACGCCAACAAAAGTCAGACAGCCGTTCATCAAAACATCATGAGCATGATTATGTTTTTGAGTGACTTGGAGCGAGCCGCCGACTCAATCGACATCAATCTTGTGACTCTGGCGATTAAAAAGAATGCTCTGAAGCTTGAGTTTTCTCGGGAAGGTTGGGATGAAATCAAACAAATGCACTCGCAAGTGATCCAGGTGGCTTCGATGGCTATCAATTCTTATAACAACAAAGAGATGTGCGAAGATGCGATTTTGCTCAAGCGAGAATTAGCGAAATTGGAATTACAGATGCGAGAAAACCACATCACCCGCCTCAACCGGGGCTTGCGAGAGTCCATCAACACAAGCTCGATTCATTTGGATTTGCTCTCTGAATACAAACGAATCGCAAGCTTGCTCTGCACTCACGCTTATTCAAATCGAACTTAGCTTTTACTGAGGCTTTAAAGAACTGGTTTTATTTTTTGCAGGAAACCTAAACTGAAAATATCATGGCCTTTGTAAGCAGCCTCGTAGAGATTAAGTCGACAATCTTTCACCGAAATTTTCGCTTGGCCCATTTTGACGATCGATTTCCGATCGACCAATTCGCTGAATTGTATGAGCATGGCCCCCGGGGGGATTTTCTCAAGCCTGCGGCTTTCTGGAAACCCTTTTGAATCGGCTCGCTCATGTGTACACAAAATCATCTCACGAACTTCATCTTTGATTTGAAGTTTGCGAGCCAGACAGCGATTGACACTGAGAAGTGGATGCTTTTGATAATCAGCCATCTCTTCAGGAGTTAAACTATTGGTTCCCATGGTCTGTCTGATTTTACGAGTGATTTGAGGAGAGAGCTCAAGAATTCCGACGTCTGATAAAAGTGCCGCGACCATGACATCCATACTTTCACCTTGAGAAGAAGCCAAACTGAGCAATCCCGCATAGGAGGCAACTGTCGGAGCTCGTTCGACCGATCCAAATTCGCCAAGCGAAGAATTGTTGACCACATCCCATGCCTCAGCCACCGACGACAAAGTTGCGAGGAGATCATGTGCTAAGGCTTCACATCTCTCGTAAAGCCACTTTCCTTCCTTGTAAGAAGCAATTTCGCTTTGATCAGACAAGAGAAAAATCAATTGGGTGTGCGAGTGACACAAGGACAGGTATTGAGCACGGCATCGACTCTTCAGTCCAGCGCCCGACAGATCCGGATTCAATTCAACGAATTGGCGGTAACGATCGATTTCATCTCGTCGTATAAAAACTTCAGAGACTTCGCTCATTTTCTTGAGCCGATTTTCAGTGAGAGGACTACCTTTTGGCAGAACCGGAAGTAATTTTTGATTCAGTGGCATGAGATGATACAAAGTAAAATCAAGCGTTGAGTTCACTGGAAATTCATTCAACTTCACAGGACTGAAAGAGGCTCGAATGACCTGAGAGGCTAAAAACTCAAGTCGGCTGGTATCGAAGAATTCGTTCTCGAGCAAAACCATGTTTGCACCGGAACTTTTGAGGAAGGCTGCCGTTTCCTGGGGCATCCGTCGAGCCGCGACAACGCAAATAAATCCTTCTTTACAAATATGCCGTGTGACTTGAACCACTCCCACCATGTCCGCTTTGTCTTTTAGATTTTGAACAGAGATCACAGTGAATTGAATCTGATCGTATTTCCCTTCGAGATCCATGGCCTCATCTGGGCCTGGAACCTTCAAGAACTCGTATTTAAACTCATTCGACAACTGTTCACAGCGTTCCTGAGTCGGCGTATCTGCTGACACGCAAAGAAAATTCAATCTTGCGCTCATGGAACTGGCCTGACCTTGCAGGTTGCCTCAATTGAAGTTTCATACTCCAACTTTAAAATCTTCATGCACTGTTCGGCAAAATCCTGAGGCTTCGTTTTTAATTTAAGATCATCAAGTCCTGCCGTCGGAACCGGAGTGCCTTTGGAAGAAATATTGATCGCAAAATGAACCAGTGTCGAAACAGGCGAGGAAGTTGCAATGCTGATGCTAAGCTTTTTTTTGCCCCAGTAGATGTCATCTCCGCTTCGCTGCAATTTTAGTTTGGACACTGAAGTTTTCTGCTCCAGCTCGTCTTTAACGATGGAAGCGAAAAATCTTTGCAATAAAACTCCGGTGATTAACTTTTGATCGAAGATTTCGATGACAAAGTGAAGCATATCAGATCCGGCAATTACCGACTGCTCCAACAGATCCTCGCCGTCCACCATATGGGAAAATGGAATGTTGCAGGGTCCCCGCCAAGCGATAACGGAATCTCCCAAGATTTTATGCTGCAAATAAGCATAAAGGGAACGCAGCTGAGTTCCATCATAAGTTTCAATTTGTTTGAGCCACCGAGTTTTCAACTCTCTTTACCTCGCGAAAAAATTTTCCACCGGAATCTGTTGCGACTGGAGTGCTCGCTTGGACCTTAAACAAGATTCGCACTGTCCACACCATCGGTCACCGCTAAAATAACATGGCCACATCCAAGTCCAGTCGAATTTCAGTTGTTGCCCCAGTATGACGATCTCCGATTTAGTCATCTCGGTCGTAAAACACTTCACCTGAACTTGATTCGAAGTTGAATAGGCAAGAGCCGAAGTCGTGGCCTTGAGGAAATCTTTTGAATTGTCAGGAAAAGTCGTTGCTTCTTCTTTGTTGAATCCGGGCACGATCCAATGGGCCTTGAGGCTTTCACAAAAACCAGCGGCAATATTCAAAAAAATTCCGTTGCGGTTCGGAACCCAGACGGCACGTGCGGTTTCTTGGGATCGCTCGAGACTATCGATCGAAACCTGCTGACCCACCGGCACCGAATCAAGTCGGCTGGATTGAAGCAATGAAGATATTCCAAAATCTTCAAAGAATGGCAGTTTCAAAATTTGGTGGGGAATCTTGAGCCGAGCCGTTAACCGGCGGGTCACTTCAATTTCACTTGCTGCCGCTCGCTGTCCGTAATCGAAAGTCAGAGCTAAAACCACCTGAGACGCTTCGTGAGCGGCCATGAGATTCACACTGGAATCCATTCCACCACTGAGAAGAACCACCGATTTGTTTGTCTCTTGTCCCCTCATGACTTTTGCTTTTTGCCTTTTTTTTCATTGAGCAAACTCCGGCTGACTTCTTGAGCCCGCTCTAGCACCCGCATTCCTAATAACTTAAGTATCACATCATCGACCATTTTTTTGGTTGTTTTTCGAATCTGCTTTGCCGCCTTCATGACCTTGCTGGGTTGAGGCTGAGCTTTCCGTTTTGCTTTTAAGTTTGCTTTTGGCTTATTCGCATTTTTCTTTTTTACTTCGGGCTTTGTTTTTTTCGTTGTCTTCTTTTGCATTTCAAATCTCCTGACGAGCTTTGATGTCTTTGATTAATATTTGCAGTGACCGTCGGCCTGAAAAATAATTCCATTGAAGCTCCCCTAAAAAATCCACGGTCTCCCCGACCTTTGGCAATTGGCCGAGCAAATTTTTCGGAGGGGAAAAATAAATTCCATCTAAAATCCGACCGGAGGCTTCATCCTGCAATTTAAATTTCAGATGTCCTCCCTTCAAAGTGAGCAAATCTTTGATTCGCGCTCCAGTGATTCGCAAGATGGGTGGCGCAAAGCCTTGCCCGAAAGGTCCGATAAGCTCAAGCCAACGCATAAGATTTTCGTTGATTTCATGCAGCTCAGCCGTGAGATCATAAACGACCGCTCCAGCGCCTTGAGCCGTTTGTAGTTTGTAATGCTCAACCAAACAGGATACAAACTCAGTCTCATTTTTCGAGTGCAGCTCAAATCCCGCCGCTGCATCATGACCGCCGAACCGATGCAGATGCTCCCGACCTGATTCAAAAGCTTTGAGCAAACTTGCTGCAAAACCATTCGGCAGACGAGCACTGCCAGTAATCACACCCTCTTCATTGATCGCGCCAACAAAAGCTGGAAGGTTTTTTTGTATTGCCAGTTTTGTGGCAATCAATCCAACCACTCCCTTGTGGAAATTTTTTGAAGCAAGAAAAACAAAACCTTCATGCGGCCAATTTTCGAGAGCTTCAAATGCTTCAGCTTCACCCGCTCCTTGAAGTTGCACGCGTGTCGAATTGTTTTTCAAAACTGTTTTGACCATCTCTTCAGCTTTCGGTTTATCCTCAGCCAAATAAAGATCAATCGGCATGACTCCGGTTTCCATCCGAGACAAGGCATTCAACTTGGGTGCAAAACGAATCGCCACGTCCTGGGCTGACAAAGGGCGACCGGCCATATCCAAATTTTCAAGCAAGGCTTTCAAACCAGGTCGAGTTGTTTTTTCCAGTTGCAAGAGCCCCTGCTTCACCAGTGCCCGATTGTCACCGATCAAGGGCACCATGTCGGTCAAGGTAGCAATCCCAAAGCAATCCAATACCGACTTTAAATCCAAACTGGATTCAGAAACTAACTTGGCATCGACCAAGCCTCGCTTCAAAGCTCGCAAAAGATAAAACGCAACGCCAGCTCCGGCTAAATATCCCAGTCCGGAAGAATCTTCTCTTTGATTGGGATTGATCACGGCAAATGCTTTTGGAAGTTCTTGAGCTGGCTGGTGGTGATCCGTCAGAATCACGTCCATCCCCAGTTCGGTGGCTCGCAAGCAGGCCTCAAATGCTGTGATTCCCACATCGATCGTGACAATCAGGCTGACATTTTGAGCTTTCAATTCATCCAGTAGATGCGCATGAAAACCATAACCTTGCGAAAGTCTTTTTGGCTGCGAAAGAACCAGACTTTTGTATCCGAGCTGGGTCAATCCATCTTGAAAAAGAGCTAAGCCAGAAGTGCCATCCAAATCAAAATCCGCATAAATGCAGATCGTCTCTTGCTTGCGAAAAGCTTCAACCAGCCGAGCTACACCCCGCTGCATATTGAGCAAGCAAGCGGGATCTTTCAGTTCTGATAATTTGGGACTGAGCCATTTCAAAACCTGATCCGAGTCTTTGAGACCTCGGATCATCAGAAGTTTTTTGATTAAAGGAGGATACTCGCTGTCAGAAAGATTTCCTGGAAGAAAATCCGATTTGCACAGCTCATCTTCTCGAGATCGCCAGAGAGTGTCCAAATTTCAGTCCTCCTGCGGTGATCAATGAGCTCTGCAATTATTTTAGAAAAAATCTAGGCTATGACTTTTTGAACGCCCGTTCCCTTGATTTTTTCCATCAGCAAAATAATTGGAGCTGCAACGTAAATGGAAGAGTAGGTTCCAAAAATAATTCCAATGCACATTGCAAAGGCGATATCAGAAACTGTTCCACCAGCAAAACAATAAAGAGACAATGCGGAAGCAAAGACAGTTCCTGAAGTGATCAGGGTTCGCTCGAACATGTCGTTGATGGATTTGTTGATGATAAACCGAGTTCCTCGCTCTTTGTACTCACCTTTAGTTTCTCGAATTCGGTCGAAGACGACGATGGTGTCATTCAGCGAGTAACCGATCAGGGTGAGGATCGCTGCCAAGATTGGAACATTCACCTCGCGACCTGTGGCCACGAAAATTGCCATAGTCACAATCGCATCGTGCGCCAAACAGAGCACGGCGCCTGGAGCAAAATCATAATCAAAGCGCAGAGCCACGTAGATTAAAATCACCAAAAGGCAATAAAACACGGCAAGAAAACCATTTCGTTTCAATTCAGCGCCCACTTGTGGACCGACCGAATCGACTCGGCGAATTTCTGGCTGCGATGCCGCCAATTGAGTCATGATCGAATCTTTCAGACCGGTCACAGCTTTGTTTTGATTTTCGTTGGCTTCCTTGTCAGTAGCACCAGTTGGCGTTTGAAAGCGAACGATGTATTCGCTGGTTGATCCATAACCTTGGATACCGACGTTTTTGAGATTTTGTTTTTCTGCGACGGCTCGAACTTGCTCGATCGAAACTTCCTGGCCGAATTTGACCTGAAGCTCTGTTCCACCGGCAAAATCAATTCCGTAGGGAATTCCGCGAATTGCCAAATACAGGAGAGAGATGACGACGATAGCAATGGAAAATCCACCAAAAAGTCCAATCTTGCTGACAAAGTCAAATTTTCCGTAATCATGGCCAGTTGTCTTATTATTAGTTTTCATTTTCATTCCCTATACTGAAAGTTTCTTCACACCAAAACGGTGGACTAAGAGATCAACCATGACTTTCGAAACGAAGACATTGGCAAACAAAGTCGTGACGATACCGATGAGCAAGGTCACCGCAAAGCCTTTCACAGGCCCTGTTCCAAAGTACAGCAACACAATCGCCGTCGAAGCGACTGTTATATTCGCATCCAAAATGGCTGACATGGCTCGACTGTAACCCTCACGAACCGAAGCGCTGAAGCTTGAGCCTTTGCGCAGCTCTTCTCGCATCCGCTCATTGATCAAGACATTCGCATCGACTGCGAAGCCCACGGTCAGCGCGATTCCGGCAATACCTGGCAAAGTCAAAGTCGCACCTAAAGTTGAGAGCAAAGCGATCACTGCGGTGACGTTCACCACCAGAGACAAATTCGAAATCACTCCCATGCCTTTGTAGCGAGCAATCATAAATACCAAAATCAAAAGTGCACCGATCCAGCTTGCCATCACAGCTTTGTGAACCGAGTCCGCTCCCAAGGTTGGACCTACCCGCCGCTCTTCCAATTGCTCCAATGTGGCAGGTAAAGCGCCCGCACGAAGCGCCGTAGAAATCATCTTTGCTTCTTCCATGCTCTTGGTTCGATCGCGTGATCGACCCAAAGTGATGACCGCCTTGCCGTCGCCAA
>JAYUCD010000086.1:0-12041 GCA_043740515.1 Bdellovibrio sp.
ATTGCTAGGACGATTTGCTTTCTCATGTTTTCTTCCCTCTCTGTTTAGTTCTTTGACACCTGCCGCTGATTGTCTGTATTCGCACTTTCAAATCAGCTACAAGTGAGTTTAATTATTACCTACTTTATTATTTCAATTTCTGTGCCGGGCAACCGGCTGCCGCTCGCTGCACAGCCTGAACTCCACCGGCCAAGGCCAATGGTGTTTTTAATTCGCAACGTGGATTGTAAGGCTGACTGTTTCCATCGGCCGAACGCTCGCGGTAACTAACAGTATTGGCGATCACTCCGAGATTTGCGGCTTCTTGAAAATTCTTTTCCAATTGCTTCAGGCAAATTTTAGCGACAGCAGCTTGGGTGGGCTTCAAGGTGGCTAATTCATTTTTTTCGATTTCTTCAATTGAAGTAGAAATGGCTTTGAGCTTGTCTTTGATTTGCTGATTGGTGATCGATGAAATCGGTAGATCTTCAGCCACCCCATCAAAGGCAGTGATCTTTTGCACTTTAATTTTTTTCAATATTTCTGCTAGCTCATTAAAATGATTTAACAAGATATTTTGCCAAGCAAAGTTTGGCAAGGCCTTCAAGCCAGGTGTTTTTCTGTAGTTATTGAGAATGAAGGTAAAATCAAGATTAGAAATTCCCTTAAAATCATTTTCCAAGGGTCGAACCCGCTCTAATAGAAAGCGACTGACATTGCCGACATCCTTGACTGTTGTTGCTTTGTCTTTCTTAGAGTCACGGACGGCCTCGCCAAGGATCATCAGATATGTCATATTTTCCTGTCGCAAATTAGAGATCAGGCCATTGGCGGCAGGGCCGACATTTAAACGATCATCACTTTGCCACAAACGTTTGATCAATCGGGCGATATTCTTTTGGTAAAGTCTTTCGTAATCAACCCAAGTCTTCAAATATTCTTTCTCAGGATAAGCCTGCCACCAGTTCTCGAAACTTTTTGCATCTTCAGCCATGACGGAAGAGCGAATTCCACCTGTCGTCAGATAACGATAGATCTGACTTTGAAACACATCGAGGTTTTTCAAAAAATCTGTCGTCGTCCTATTGCCTATTTGATCTGCGGTCACCTCAGGAATCGAAAAATCATTGCGAATCTGTGGCGGTCGGAAGATCGTTTTGAAACCGTTGTGTTCCACCACAACAGACTCACCTTTTTCGAGATCAGGTCCATAAATCATCGAGGCCAGGAGGGATTCGGCCAAAGTGGTAGTAGCTATGCCGTGAAAGCTTTTTTGAAACGGAAGAGCATCCACTTCCTGAGGTTTGAAATTGAAATTAGAATAATAAGAGACATATCCTTGTCCCGCATTCCACAACGGAAGGGGAGCTCCCAAAGCCTTGTGAAGTGAAGCAAGGTAAGCTTTGAAGCTTAAGGACGCTGTCATCAAAAGGCAAGAACCAGAGGAAGAGGGATTTTGAATCCCCAGATAACAGTTCATTGAATCAATGGCTTTTCCAATTCGTTTGAGATTGTTTGTCTCCAGTTCAGAAATGAGAGCATTCCATTTTTTTGATTCTTCAGAAGAAAGTTGAGGGCAAGTCGTTCGCAAGCAGACGGTTTTCGCTGATTGAATAACTTTGGTCAGGTGCTCTTGCTGTCCAGCCAGAATTTGTTCGGGAGAACTGAGAAAAACGCTGGCATCCTTCGTGTCAACTTTTGCAGCCTTGATTCCATTCAGAGAAAAGATTTGATCGATAATTCGAACCTCTTCCCCCGATTGATAAAGGTCTTTGTATTTTCCAAAGTTTCGCTGACGGATTTCGCTGATAAAATCAGAATAAAACATATGAGCCTTGTCGTACATTCCCGAGAAGGAGCCAATCGCTTGCTCCCAGTTCGACTGTGCCTGAGAAACTTCGGTCATGTTTGATTGTCTCCAAGCTCCCATCGATTTTGAAAAAGCTTGAACCTGAGAGCTTAAATTTTCACTACTGTCCCAACCGATTTGTTTCGTGTAGATCAGTGCGTGCATCAAAGATTTTTGGCGATCGGAGAGACTCATTCCATCAATGATGTCGCGGTAGGCTTCCTTGATCGGCGGATCAATTAAATACTGAACACCATTGAAAACTGTCAACTGACCAACGAAGGTCGCTCCTGCAATCGCCAGCCGAGCACCTTTCACAACAATTCCACCCGGAATAAAAAAAGTCGCAATCTCGATGCCGGTGTATTTTAAAATTTGCTGAGTCGCCATTTTCCCGGTCACCTCCAGCACAGTTTTCATCGTTCCATTCATCAGCATCCGAGTTTGGAGGCTGGTTTTAATTGCGGATCCTGTCATGTTCAATCCAGTTTGAACCGCTCCTGAAACAATCATTGTTCCTAGCAAGCTGACCAAGCCTGGAGCCCACTCTGAAGCGAGGCCGACGCCGCCGCCTTTGTCATTCCATGCCTTATGAGATTCATCACAGCCTTGAAATTTCTTTCCACTTCGAGTGCTCATATTCCACAAATCTTTTGCGCACTGCTGAAGACCCGGCATGTGTCCGACTTCGCTGACAATATTCTGAGCGACAGTGCCGACTCCCATTCCTGCATAGCCAACGAAGGGAGCCAATTTTGGATTGAGTTTTCCATTCATAATCATATTGCTAAATGGACCCGTGCTTGCGCCAGTCGCAATCAAGAAGCTCAGAAAAGCCAATTGTCCGACTGGGTCCATTTGTGATTGAAGCAACTGCTCATAAGCCACAGGATTTTGCGAGTAATCAAAGATCAACTGCGCCGCCATGACCGCACCAAGAGAAATGAAAAAGCCAAAACTCTCCATCGGAAATCCGATAATTTTTTCGGTGGCCATTGCTTTAAAAGAATATTTTCCAGATTGCTTCAGCTCTTCCAATGCAACAGCAACCTTAGAAGGTGATGCTTGCTCGAGCATTTGTTTGCTTGCGGCTTCGACGACGATTGACTGAGCGACATGTCCGTCAGCTGCGACGAGGTCGACAACAACCGGAGCTCCCTTGACCGAAGCTTTTTGCGCGACCACAGATAAAATGGAAGTGACTTGAGTTGGATTGATCGCAAACGAGGGCGACGCCCAGACAAAAAAACACAGGCTTGATAAGATGATTCTTAACCATTTCATCGAAAGATCCTCCAGAGAACTCACTCTCTAGGGAATCAATAGAGCAACCCAGGTGCCGGCTGTCATGGGGTGTATTCGATTTGATTTGAAGAAAATCTGGAAAAGCCAATTTAGGAAAAGTGCTGTCAAAAGTTTAGACAGACCAGGGAGACTCCGGCCTCGATCGAGACCGGAAGACAAAAAGGCTGACAAGCTGTATCAAATTGAGATTATTTGCGCTCGATTTTCAAATGCTTAATCACGACATCTTCAACCGGACGATCTTGAGGACCTGTTCTGGTTGTGGAGATCTTAGTCACCACATCCATACCTTCAATCACTTCACCAAAGACAGTGTGTTTTCCATCTAAAAAAGGAGTCGGTGCTACAGTAATAAAAAATTGGCTACCGTTGGTACCCGGTCCTGCATTTGCCATCGAAAGAATTCCAGGCTTCGAGTGGCTGAGAGTGCGATCGAACTCATCCGCAAATTTGTAACCAGGGCCGCCTGTTCCATTGCCAGCAGGATCTCCACCTTGAATCATGAAATTAGGGATCACTCGGTGAAATTTCAAACCATCATAAAAAGGCTTTTTAGCTTTTTTGCCGGAAGTATCCGTAAATTCTTTAGTACCTTCTGCAAGTCCCACAAAGTTTTCCACAGTCTTCGGAGCTTTGTCGGCAAACAATTTAATTTTGAAAGTTCCCATATTTGTTTCAAATGAAGCGATCATCTCTTTTTCCTTTTTATTTGTATTTTTCTCAGTTTTTTTCTCAGTAGTCGATTTAGAAGTGGGCTCGGTTTGTGCCTCGGAATGAAAACTCAATCCCAAAAGCAAAAGTGCCACAACGTAAATCCAAATGGCCTTTAAATAATTCTGGTTATCTAGACGTGTTGCACTCACCGGCGCTCCTTTAGAACAGGTTAAATCCACTCATTGGTTATTCGGGCCCTCTTCGAGGGTCAAGTCGTTTTAGGAGATGCTCGCTGTCATTCAATGCAGAGCGCAGCCTCACCTCAAACTGGCTCTCATTCTGACCTAGAATTTCTGCAAGAGCAGCGAAATTCTCACTTTTCACATCAATTTTTGCCGAAGAACTAATAACCACCGCTTGGTAAATCTGCTCAATTTGGCGCACAAATTTGTAGCAGTTTGCGAGCTCTGTCCAACCAAGAACCTGCATCTGATCCAAAGTGGAGGTGGGACAAGGTTCTAGTTTCGAAAACAGAAACGCGGTTTGAACGGCGAACTCCATTTCCACCAGGCCGCCCGAATCATATTTTAGATCGATCATTTCTTTGGAATGAGAATTCTTTTTTAAAAGTTCCTGCCGAATATGATTCAGTTCTCGTTTATTTTCAGTTGTTAAAGCGCGATGTCTACAGGCTTTGATCAAGTCCTCGCGAGAATGTCGATTTTGTAAGAAGCGAGATTTCAAATAAGCCTGGCGCTCCCAGACAGCAGCCTCAGTCGACAAAAATTGAATCAATTGTGAAATGGAAGAAACAACAAGGCCAGTGGGTTTCAATCTGAGATCAATTGAATACAAAGAGCCGCCTCGCTGCTGAGTGCCCGTCAGACGATTGAAAAAGCGCCGAGCCGCTTTTTTCTGCGACTCGCTTGGCTCCTCCGAGGTGACAAAAATAAAATCCAAATCTGAGCGCAGACCCAGTTCGCGTCCTCCCCATTTTCCAAGTGCGAGGATTTCAATTTCACAATTCATTTCCGCTTGAACCGATTTCAAAAGAGCAAACGTGATTTGATCAGCCGTTTCAGAGGTTCGATCAATCAGCTGTCCAAGATCCAAATGATTGATAAATTCAGTCCCGTTGATCAATTCACTGAGCAGTTTTGTTTCCCCTAATGCCGCGAGCAAACTATCTGGCTCGAGATTCAAATTCGAGCTCTGACTTCGGTAGATAAAGCTATCAATCAATTCAGGCCGACTGCACAGGAGATTGGCCAAGTAAGGAGACAAAGAAAAAATGCGCGCAATTTCTGGAATCAAATTTTCTTTGGTCAGGAATAGCGAGTAAAATGTCGCTTTCGCCCGTGTCGCTTTTAGAAAATCTCGCAACAGAAAAAGTGAGCGATTTTGCGAATTTGGAAACTTGGCAAGCTCCAGGAGAAATAAATAGAGAAAGCGAAGTCTAAAATTTTCATCTCGCTCTTTTTGCCGAGAAAGAGCCGTTGTCTCTCGGATCTCGTTCCAGACCTCATCAAGAGCGAGATCCGAAAAGCCAAGTTCTTTGAGCCACATTCGCTGATCTTCCAATTCGGTCGCTAATGTCTTCAAGCCTGTGTCAACTTTTCCGAGCAAATCACTGACCAGCTGATCGCAACGACTCATCGAAGTTTTGAGAGTTTCAAAGGGAGGCATCAGACTGAAATCACTTTTTAAAAGATGGGTCTGCTGATCGTCCTCAGCTTGCACCAAATTTTCCCAGCGCCGCAAAAGCCAATAGTGCCCCAGTAAAAACTGACCATCAGCAGATGAGAGAACCTTTTTTCCAGTGAGTGCATTGAGAGCTTGTGAAGTTTGCTTGTGGCGAAGCTCCGTATCACGTCCACCGTGTACGATCTGCAAAGCATGCACAAAGAGCTCAAGGTCACGGATGCCTCCGACTCCGAGTTTCAAATCCAATTGATCAGCCAAAGTCCGATGTTGATACTGCGAGTGAATTCTCTGCCGCAAACTTTTGAGATCAGCGAGCAGAGAGAAATCCAGATGTTTACGAAAGCTAAACTTTTGCGAAAATTGGCTAACAGTCCCGATCAAATCTTTATCGCCCCAGATCGGCTGCAAACGAACGAAAGCCAACCTCTCCCAAGCCTCGCCATAATTTCCATAGTAATCGACGAACTGGTCGCTTGTCGGCACCAGTGGGCCCATCCGGCCTCCAGGTCGCAAATCAAAATCAGTCCGGAAACAAAATCCCCAAGCGCTGAGCTCTTCCATCAAAGCTTGGAATCGGCGTAAAAATAATAAATTTTGCGGTTGCTCTTCCGTGCAGATAAAAACTAAATCTACATCTGAGCTTAGGTTCAGCTCTTCGGCCCCAAGTTTTCCATAAGCAAAAAGACATAGGTTTAATGTGGGAAATTCTTTTTGCAAAGATTGACAAGCGCGGTTGAGAATTTGGCTCGCGGCCTTTGACCAGTGAAGACAGATCTCTTGGCTGCTCGCCGTTTGATAAAATTCGGCTAAGACAGACTCGAGCCAAGCTTGATGTCGCTCAGTTCTCAGTTCTTCAGAAAAAGAATTGGCCTTTTTTTGCAGTAAATCCCAATAGCGCCGGAAGGCTGACGAAAATTCGCTAGCTTTCTGAATCTGCTGCGGATCATAAGAATTCAGCTTCGGTAAGCTCACTCAATATTTTTTGACCATTTAGGCTTAAAATAATTGGATGAGTCTGAAGTGATGCGACGTTCTTCCGAACCATCTAAATTTGAAATATAAATTTGGTTATTTCCAGTGCGATTGCTTGTGTACATCAAATGTCGTCCATCGATTGAGAAAACTGGATCTTCATTTTGCGCCCATTTACCATTTGGTTTTCTCGCGCTGGTGATTCGAATCATGCCTGTGCCATCAGCGTTCATAGTGAAAATATCGAAATGATCATCACTCCAGCCTGAGAAAACAAGTTTCTTTCCATCTGGCGACCAAGAAGGCGTCGCATTGTATTTCCCTGCAAAAGTTACTCGAGTTGGATTGGAACCGTCGCTGTTCATGACATAAACCATCGGATTGCCACTTCGGTCAGACGAGAAAGCTAATTTTTTCCCGTCGGGACTGGCGGAAGGTTCAACGTTCATGGCACCTCTTGGCCCATTGGTGATTCGAGTTTCTAATGTACCGTCGAGACCCATTTTATAAATATCCGGGGTTCCTGATTGCGATAAAGTCAGATAAATTTCATTGCCTGCAGGATCGAAGGCGGCACCTGAATTGATTCCTTGTCGGTAAGATACCAACCATCGTTTTCCAGTGGTCAACTCGTAAACAAACATATCAGCATTTCGAGTTTTGGTTTTAGCTCGCTGAACGAAAGCCGTATAGGCAATCTTTGTGGCGTCGGGAGACCATGTGGGAGAAAGTGCAACAGATTTATGGTTGGTCACTTTGTCCATGTTTGCTCCGTCCCAATCCATCACATAAATTTCTTTGTATTTACTGCCAGCCTTGTCACTGGAAACAGTGATGCGAGAAAGAAACATCCCCTTGGTGCCGGTTAATCCTTCCATGAAATCGTTCGAGAAAGTGTGGGCAATTCTTCGTGCTGTTGCGAGCGAGCCGCGATACTTTTTGGCGAGCACAACTGTTCCTCGGCTAACCGAATAAACATAGGTTTCTAAACTTAAGGTATCACCAGCGATGGCAAAACTTCCTCGTACTAAAAAATCGGCTCCGATCTGTTTCCAAGAATCAAATTTGAAGCCATTTGCATCGGTCGGGAAGGGACGAATGCTTGTCTTCGCTGTGTCTTCTAAAAAAGCAGTCTGCGAAATAAATTGAAAATAGCTGGAGACACTGAGGTCATTAAAGATGACGCGAAAAAGCTCAGCACCAATCGCTTGAAAGTTTTTATTGGTAGCAGGATTACCGATGAATTGCAGGGGAGGAAAGGCCAGCAGACTTTTTTTAGTTTTTGCCTGGTTGACGTCGATTTGAACCTGGGCCGGGGAAGTCTCTTCGGGCGCATCTGCGGCTCGAGCGAAATGAGAAAAGCTAAACAGTGTCAGCAGGGAGCAGAAAGAAACATGAGCAAACGAAGATCGCAACATAATCACCTCTTAAAAATCATGACTGAATCGAAATAAAAACCCTTGCACGGCAGATAATCTCACAAATTTTGCTGGAGGGGCAGGAACTGGTGAACTTTTTTGAATGGCTTCGAGCACAAATTCGTCGAAAGCCGGATTGCCGCTGGGTTTGGTCACTTGTTTGGAAAGAATATTTCCATTTTCATCGAAGCGAACCAAGACGTCGGTTCGCAGTTTCCGATTCTTGAGATATTCGGGTAGGGTCCAGCTGTCGATCATGTGCTTGTGAACTTCTGAAATGTAATTGTCTGCTTGGAGTTTGTTCACACCTGTCAATTCGGTGCCAGGAGCGAGCACATTTCCTTTGTATTTAGCTCCTGCCGCGGCAGTGGCTTGTGCTATTTTTTTCTTTTTTTCCGTTTCAACATCTTTTTGAATTTCTTCGAGAGCTTCCATCTGCTTCAATTTTTGCAGAGCTTGCTTTTGTTTTTGTTTGTTTTTCACTTTGTCCAAATTGACGGCTTGCAAATCAACTTTCGGCAGAACTTTCGGTAATTTTGGCGGAACTTTTGTCTCTGTTTTTTGCGGGGGCGGTGGCGGCTCTGGCTTGGCATCTTCTTTTTTCGCAACAGGAGATGGAGCAGGCGGAAGCTCGGCACTTGGTTTGTCAGGTAAGCCGACTATATCAACCCGAATGGCTTTTTCAAACTGAATCGGCGGCTCCGTAAAAAAAGTTGCTTTGAGAGTGAAAGCCAAAAAAACAGCGACGTGGAAGAAGATCGAAAGCTTCACGTATCGGCTCAGTTTTTTTTGTTCCAGTTCTTCGAGCTCATTTTTCATGCAATTTTAATTTGTCTTCGGAATGGTGATCAATCCTATGTTGAAAATTCCTGCAGCCCTCACTTCAGCCATGGTTTCGGCGACGAATCCATAGTCGACTTTGCGATCGGCCTGCAGATAGATTTGTTTGTTTTTGCGTTTCTCAAAAATCGATTTCAATTTGCTTTGCAAGTCTTTGAGAGCTATGGGCTGCTTGCCAACCGAAATTTGCTGATTGGAAGTAATCACCAAAATAAACGGTTCATCACTTGCCTCGACCCCGGAAGGCGAAGTTTTGGGAAGATCAACTTCGATTCCTTGCTGCATCAACGGAGTTGTAACCATGAACATGATTAATAAAACCAACATGACATCAACTAAAGGAGTCACATTAATTTCACTGAGAGCCATACGGCTTTTGCCGCCACTGTTTGAATTCATTCCCATCGTCTTCTCACAGTCTACTATTTAAAGAAGTTTCTTTTGACGACATTGAGAAAATCCGAACTGAAATTGTTCAGCGCCATTTCCTGTCGTTTGATTTTGGAAATAAAATGATTGTACAAAACCACTGCAGGAATAGCTGCAGCCAATCCAATCGCTGTTGCAATCAAGGCTTCAGAAATTCCAGGTGCTACCACTGCTAAGCTGGCCGAGCCGGTTTGGCCGATTTTGTGAAATGAGGTCATGATTCCCCAGACAGTTCCAAACAATCCGATGAATGGGCCAGTACTTCCAGTGGTCGCTAGCAAAGTTAAATTGGATTCCATGTGTGAAACTTCGAGATCCACGGCTTTTCTCAGCTCTCGCTCGAGATTATCTGATCCCGAGAGATGCAGCTGTTGACTGGCCTCTGGCTTTTTGTGGCTGGCTAACTTTTGCATTTCTAAATAGCCAGCTTTGAAAACTCGGCCCAAAGGACTTCGTCTGAAAAGTTCCATGTCTTCATAGAGATTGTCTAAGGAGGTTGCTTTCCAAAAATGCGCCAAGAAATTTTCGTTGGCTTCTGTAAGACTTTGAAATTGTTTGAACTTCAAAAAAGCAACGGCCCAACAAAAAATCGATAAGCCGACCAAAATAAGTAAGGTCAATTGCACGACAAGACTTGCTTGAAAAATGGAATCCAGCGCACTGGTGTTCACTTTCATTCTTCCTCCTTGAATGACTGATCACTAAAATATCAAAAGTTTATTATATTCAGCAATTCTGTTCCTTCGCTAGGCGAATGTCGTGATCATCCGAGTCGCAGCTGAAACAGTTGAAGATCTATGTGAATACTCAGACGGTGGATGAAATGAGCTGGCTGTAAGTCCAGCTTTTGCAAATGAGAAACTAGTGAGATGAAGCGGAGTTCAAAATCAAAAAAGGATCTTCAACAAAATAACCATCGGGTTGGAGCTCTTTCGCAGCTTTGACTTCGTCTGGATTACTCAAGGGACCCAAGATTACCTTTCTCAAACGACGCTTCATTTCTTGAACCAATTCAGCCGTTGCAGCGGGGCGACCGTGATATTTCAAGGGAGCAAAAAAAACATCGCCCTTGAAAGGAGCGGCGGCCAGAAGACTCATTGATGCAAAAGTTTTGAGCCGAGTCATATCTGCCACTGTCGAGCCAAAAATAATCATTGGATTGATCTCTTTGGTGCTTAGTAAAATTGTATTGTAATCGCTCGATAGCAAGACTCGATCCGAGGCATGGCTTTCATCGATGACTTTGGCTAGTTGAATCTGGATGTCTTGGACATTGTCGTTGCAGTTCACCACAAAACGAGTCTTGGGAAATTTCAAAAGCAAATCTTTGAGCAAGGGGCGTGCAGGATTGGGAATTTGTTCCATCAGTTTTTTAGATTTGTTTCGATCCGCCCAAGGTTTCACTAATAAACTTTGATCTTCGGCACGGTAAACATCAGCCCACAAAATCAAAGCCGGATGTTTTTCCAAAAGAAAATTTTGCTCCCAACCGACGATGATCTCCGGCGAGATTCCAGGCTCCGTTTGGTCTGAACTCCCAGCAAATTTCTCAAAAAATGGGGCACGAAAAGCCGTAAATGTCTGCTTCTCAGCCCACATCTTAATCGTCATAAAGGCTATAAACGCAATTAATAGAGTGCCAAGACTCACCTTTAATAATCTCATAACCTGAAGTACGTCATTTTTTGCCCTAATTCAATTGATTTTCAATTGGATTTCCATTAAACCCAAGGGCCTGCATTCCAAAGGCAAATATGAATAAGATGAATCGCAAACTGGAATATTCGCTCATGGCTTTGAAGCACATGAGTCTCAAGCGACCTGGCGAACTGACTTCGGCCAAAGAAGTTTCGGAAAGCTATGCGGCACCTTTTGATGCCACGGCTCGAGTGCTGCAGATGATGGCGCAAAAAGGAATTCTGCGATCCGAACAAGGCGCTCAAGGCGGTTATCAAATCACTCGCGATCTTGGAAAAGTCAGCTTGCAAGATTTGATTGAAACTATTCAAGGACCGACCCGAATTGCAAAATGCATCGGCAAAGATGAGCCCTGTGAAATGCAAAGTAGCTGCAATATTGTTTCGCCGATGCTGACTTTGAATCAAAAGCTCAATGAATTTTATCAAAACGTGAGTCTGAAAGATTTGTTGTTTGCAGGCGATCATAAGGAGCGAAAAAATGTCTGAGTCTCCTTTGGCAAACACCGCTTACAAATACGGTTTTGTCACCGACATTGAAACCGACCAAGCTCCGAAGGGACTGTCGGAAGAGATCATCCGCTTTATCTCGGCGAAAAAAAATGAGCCCTCGTGGATGCTTGATTACCGACTGAAAGCTTTTCGCCATTGGCTGACGATGACTGAGCCGACCTGGGCCCATGTTCATTATGCGAAAATTGATTTCCAAGAAATTGTCTATTATTCGGCACCGAAAAAAAGCAAGGATGGGCCGAAATCCATGGATGAAATGGATCCAGAGCTGATTAAAACATTCGAGCGTCTTGGAATTCCACTGAATGAGCAAAAGCGAATTTCCGGAGTGGCCGTCGATATCGTTTTTGATTCGGTTTCGATCGGAACAACTCACAACGAAGTTTTGGAAAAAGCGGGTGTGATTTTTTGTTCGATCTCTGAGGCCATTCAAAAACATCCTGAGTTGGTGCGAAAGCATTTGGGCAGTGTGGTTCCGATCACTGACAATTACTATGCGGCCTTGAACGCTGCAGTTTTTACGGACGGATCCTTTTGTTACATCCCCAAGGGAGTTCGATGTCCGATTGATCTTTCGACTTACTTCCGAATCAATGCTTCCGAGACAGGACAGTTCGAGAGAACTTTGCTGGTGGCCGACGAGGGAAGTTTTGTGAATTATCTCGAAGGCTGTACGGCCCC
>JAYUCD010000087.1:0-15627 GCA_043740515.1 Bdellovibrio sp.
CCGACACCTGACAGTAACCCCAGCTGATCGCGAATTTTTTCGATTCACCATCCTTAAGCTTATAGCGCAAAATTCCTGCTTCCAAGGTTGTCATCAAGGGCGCATGTCCTGGCAAAATATTGAGCTCACCAGCAAATGCCGGGAGTGTGATCTCAGCCAGCTCGAGGCCGGCCACGATTTTTTTATCTGGAGTTACAAAATTTAAAATAAACATTTTTACCTCCGCTCCTTGCAAGAGCTTTTCAAGTGAGCTTTCATTTCAGTTTAAAAACCTACTGAAGTTTTTTAGCTTTCTCGATCGCCTCTTCGATTGTTCCAACCATGTAAAAAGCTTGCTCAGGAAGTGCATCATGCTTGCCTTCAAGAATTTCTTTGAAGCCCTTCACGGTATCTTTGATATCAACATATCGTCCTGGCAAATTCGTAAACTGCTCAGCCACGAAAAAAGGCTGTGACAAAAATCTCTGAATTCGGCGAGCTCGACCTACAACCAATTTATCTTCTTCAGACAACTCATCCATACCAAGAATGGCAATGATGTCTTGCAATTCTCTATAGCGCTGCAAGGTCGACTGAACTCCGCGAGCTACACCATAATGTTCTTCTCCAACAATTGTTGGATCCAGCAGTCGTGAAGTTGAAGTCAAAGGATGAACCGCAGGAAAGATCGCCATGGCCGCAATATCACGGTCCAAGTTTGTCGTTGCATCCAAGTGCGCAAATGTTGTCGCAGGAGCAGGATCCGTATAGTCATCTGCCGGAACGTAAACCGCTTGCACCGAAGTGATCGATCCTTTTTTAGTCGAAGTGATTCGCTCCTGCATCGCGCCCATTTCAGAAGCCAAATTCGGCTGATATCCCACCGCTGATGGGATTCGTCCCAAGAGCGCTGATACCTCAGAACCTGCCTGAGTAAATCGGAAAATATTATCAACGAAGAAAAGTACGTCTTGGTTTTTAACATCTCGGAAATATTCAGCAACTGTCAGTCCAGTCAAAGCGACTCGCGCACGAGCTCCAGGAGGCTCATTCATCTGACCGAAAACCAGCGCGGTTTTTGCAAGAACCCCTGACTCTTTCATCTCTTGCCAGAGATCATTTCCTTCACGAGTCCGCTCTCCAACTCCAGCAAATACAGAGTATCCGCCGTGCTCAGTCGCGATATTTCGAATCAATTCTTGAATTAAAACTGTCTTACCAACACCCGCTCCACCGAAGAGTCCAATCTTTCCGCCCTTCGCATAAGGAGCCAAAAGATCCACAACCTTAATTCCAGTCATCAACATTTCAGTCGAGGTTGCTTGATCTTCAAATTTTGGTGCCGCTCTGTGAATCGGCCATCGCTCTTTAGTTAGGAGAGGTCCCATCTCGTCAACTGGATCACCGATCACGTTGATCAAACGACCAAGAACAGCCTCGCCAACCGGAGCCATAATCATGTTTCCAGTGCTCATGACTTTTTCACCACGAGTCAGGCCTTCGGTTGAATCCATCGAGATTGTTCGCACGACAGAGTCTCCCAAATGCTGAGCCACCTCCAGAGTCAGATTGTACTCTTTGTCGTCGATCAGCTTGTTGGTTACGCGAAGTGCGCCGTTGATTGGCGGCAACTCTCCACCCTCAAATTCAACGTCAACGACGGGACCCAAGACTTGTTTTACTTTTCCGATTTGGTTCTGCTGCATTTGAAGCTCCTTCAAGTGATCAAATTTAAATTTCTATTTCAGTGATTCCGCGCCGCTGACGATTTCTGTTAGCTCTGTAGTAATTTTTTCTTGGCGGACTTTGTTGTAAATCAGGGTGTACTTGGAAATCATTTCTTTGGCGTTGTTCGTGGCATTTTCCATGGCCGACATTCGCGCTCCATGCTCCGCTGCAACCGACTCACACATCGCTCGGTAAATTTGGATGCTAAAAACTTTGACCAACAACTGATCAATGATCTTCTCTGGCGATGGTTCATAAATCATATCTGTCGAGAAAGACGGAAGTGCGTTTTTCACATCAAATGTGTTTTGAGTGATGTCGATCGGAAGAACTGTTTCGGTCACAACTTTTTGTGAAATGGCTGATTTGAATTCGTTGTAGATCAAACGAATTTCGTCGTAGTGACCGTCAAGATAGTCTTTCATCAAACGCTCAGCCACGTGCGAAGCCAATTTGTAAGAAACATCTTTGTCCAGCTTCAGGATCGTTTCGATCGGCTTCACTCCCCGACGAACAAAAAAATCATTACCCCGACGTCCTACAAAAAGAAAATCCAGCTTTTCCAGCTTGGATTTATTTTCTTTGTGATAAGCCTCAGCATATTTATTGATATTTGAGTTAAAGGCTCCTGCCAATCCACGATCCGAAGTCAAAACCACGAGCAAAACTTTTTTTGTTTCTCGCGGCATCTGCATCAGCGGGTGACTGACGCGATTCGTGACCACGATATCTGCAATTACCTTCAACAGGGTGGCCGCATAGGGGCGCATATTCACAATCTGATGTTGCGCCCGTCTCAGTTTTGCCGCCGACACCAGTTTCATCGCTTTCGTGATTTGCTGAGTGTTTTTGGTCGAATCAATCCGCGAACGGATGTCCTTTAAACTTGCCATTCTTTCCTCTTATGATTTCGAAGGCTGAAATACAGCTTTGAATTCTTCTAAGGCATTGACCAATGAAGTTTTAATTTCTGGAGTCACCGCTTTTTGCTCAGCAATGTTCTTCAAAATGCTACTGTTTTTAGTCTTCAAAAACTCAAGCAGTTCTTTTTCATAGCGACGAACATCGGCTTCTGGAATCTGATCCACGTAGCCGTTAGTGGCGGCATAAATGGAAGCCACTTGATCTTCGACCTTGTAGGGCGAGTACGCCGGCTGTTTCAAAAGTTCGACCAAGCGTCGTCCGCGGGCGAGCTGCTGTTGAGATGCTTTGTCCAAGTCAGACGCGAAGGCCGCAAATGCCTCGAGAGCACGGAACTGAGCAAGCTCAAGTTTGATCGTGCCTGCAACCGATTTCATCGCTTTGATCTGCGCCGATCCTCCAACCCGCGATACCGATTTGCCAACTGAGATCGCTGGTCGCACACCTTTGTAAAACAAATCTGTTTCCAAAAAGATCTGTCCGTCAGTGATCGAAATCACATTCGTCGGAATGTACGCCGAAATATCTCCAGCTTGAGTTTCAATGATGGGAAGTGCTGTTAAGCTTCCGCCGCCCTTATCATCAGAAAGCTTGGCCGCGCGCTCAAGCAATCGCGAGTGAATGTAAAAGACGTCCCCAGGATAAGCTTCTCGTCCAGGAGGTCGGCGAAGCAACAAAGACATTTGTCGATATGCTTGAGCTTGTTTAGTCAAATCATCGTACACAATCAAAGCATGTCTTCCAGAATCACGGAAATATTCCGCCATCGCCGTTCCAGAATAAACTGAAAGGTATTGCAATGGCGCCGGATCCGCTGCTCCGGAGATAATCACCGTGGTGTAATCCATCGCTCCTGCCAAACGAAGTTTTTCAACGATCGTCGCAACAGTGGATTGTTTTTGTCCACAGGCCACGTAAAAGCAGTGAACGTTTTGTCCCTTTTGATTGATGATCGTATCGATCGCAATCGTGCTTTTTCCAGTTTGGCGGTCACCAATGATCAGCTCTCGCTGACCGCGACCAATTGGAATCATGGAATCAATTGCTTTGATTCCTGTTTGCATCGGCTCATGAACTGATTTTCGGTAAACAATTCCTGGCGCTTTAGTTTCAACAATTCGCGTGTGCGGAGTGTTGATCGGCCCTTTGCCGTCGACTGGAATTCCAAGTGCATTCACGACTCGCCCAAGGAGCGCTTCGCCGACGGGAACTTGAACGATTTTTTTCGTTCGCTTCACGGTGTCGCCTTCTTTGATCGTTCTGTCCTCTCCGAAGATCACGACTCCGACATAAGAGTCTTCCAAGTTGAGCGCCATGCCGTAAACTTCGCCAGGAAATTCGACGAGCTCGCCGGCCATCACATTTTCCAAACCATAAATTCGGGCCACGCCATCGCCAACAGAGAGAACGCTACCAGTTTCACTGACTTCAATTTTTTTGTCATATTGGCTGATCTGCTCTTTCAGGACCTTGCTGATTTCTTCTGCGCGAATAGTTTCCATGTTTAGTGTGATCTCCTGTTCAATTCTTCACTCAATCGAGTGAGATGAGTTTCTAAGCTGTCGTCAAATGTCCAACCACCAACTTGAGCAATCATGCCGCCCAAAAGTGATTTGTCTTCGGTAAAGTTAAGAATGACTTTTTTCTTTGTTACTTCGTTCACTGTCTCTTCAATTTTTAGTCGCGCCTCGGGAGTCAGTGGGCTCGCCGACCGAACAGTTCCTCGGGTCACGCCGTGGCCTTCGTCGCTGAAAATTTCGAAGGCATCCACCATTTCACCAAAAATATCCAAACGCCCCTTTTCTGCCAAAAGCATCAAGGTGTTTGTGACTTCAAGACTGCATCTTCCAGTGAGGGTCGCTCGCAGAGCCGCAATTTTTTGATCAGGCGCAATCAAGGGTGAGTTGATGAAGCCGGAAATCGCCGCATCGCTTTTAAAAACTTGCTTAAGCGTGCGAATTTCCGAAAAAACTTTCTCTTGAGAATTGTTTTTTTTCGCTAATTCATAGAGGGCTTTGGCATATCGTTTGGCGACTTCGCTGATCATCTCTGTGCCCCTTGAATATTTGAGATGAATTCCTCCTGCAGACGCTGATGATCTTCCACAGTCACTTTCGAACCCAACTGAGCTTTAGCGAGCTCAATCGATTCTTTGATGAGGTTTTCTCGCAGTTGATTTTTTGCTCTCTCCGATTCAAATTTGGCTGAAATCTCTGCTTCTTCTCGGATCCGCTTGGAAAGCGCCTCTGCTTCGGCCAACAGTTGCTTCTTCATTTCCGCCGCTTCAATTCTAGCCTTAGTAACACTCTCATCCGCAGTGCTCTCAAGCTCAGTCAGTCGAATTTGCATTTCCATGCGCTCTGCTTCCGCCGCCTTGCGAGCCGTTTCAGCTTTTGAGGCAGCATTCAAATAGTCTGCCCGCTTGTCATGAAAGTATTTGCCCACTGGTTCGCGAAGAAAATAAATCAGCCCCCCGATCAGCAAAGTAAAATTGATCAACTGGTAAATGACGGTCCTTGTGGGAATACCCTCGTGGGCGGTGCCATGTTCAGCCGCGAGTGCAGCTTGCGACAGAATCAGAATCAAAAAAGGGCTGTAGCGTTTCATCAATTCTCCTACTAGGCCAAAAGCTTTCGAGTCATTTCTTGCGCAACCAAAGGGATTTCAGATTTCAATTGAGTTTGGGCGGCGTTGATTTCAATTGCCACCTTCTGTCGCGCACTTTCGATCAGGCTTTGAGATTCACTTCGTGCTTTAGTGATAATTCTTTCGTACTCGTGGCTTGCTTGCTGGCGGTATTCGTCAAAAATTGTTTTCACTTCTCCAGAAACTTGGCGAGCTTTTGCTTCATATCGGTTGCGCAAGTCTTGTGATTTTTTTTGAAATTCAAAAGCGAGATCTTCGCCGCCTTTGGTTTTTTCTTCGCGAATTTCGAGTGCCTTTACATAAGGTGCAAAAACAATTTTTGAAAGTGCAAGGTAGGCAAAGCTAAAAATAAGGAATTGAATGAAAAAAGATTGATTCAGTCCAAGCTGGTCTAAAACTGCCATATTAAGATCCGATCCAAATGGTAAGAGGCTGCCGTCTAATTTGGGTGTGAAGGAATTAACATTCCCCCCAAGAAGGGGTCAAGGTCTTTGAATCGCTTAAGATTTGGGCATGTAGGAGGCGCCTTCGAAAACGACTCCTTCGTCAATGCGAAGACTCGGTGTCGTCACGGTTCCTTTGAAAACTGCGGGAGGATGCATAATAACTCGCCTCCTCGCAAAAATATTCCCTTCGACGACGCCGCTGATAATGATGGTGTCGGCTTCGATCTGTGCTTGGACAACCGCTCCTTCATTGATAATCAAGACGTCTTTGGTGAAAATTTCCCCTTTGAATTCACCGCCCATTTGCACGGTGCCTTCAAAGCTTAGTTTCCCTTCGAAGCTAGCGCCTCGGTCCAAGATTGCCGTGACATGCCCAAGTGCGTTCTCGTGAAATATTTCAACGTTTTCCATTGCTCTCTTTCAGTCGATTGACGATTTGTGTGAGCTCATCGTCGGAATAATAGTGAATGGAAATTCGCCCTTTGGCATTGAGATATTCGATCGTCACTTTTGTCCCCAAAGTCTTCTGAACCTCGTCGGCGAGCCCTGAAATCAATTTTTGAGTAACGTTCGAATCACCCTTTTGCTCTAGTGACGTCTTTTCAGAGGCCCCATCGGCTTTGGGTTTCGCGACCTCGCTGACAAGTTTTTCCAACTGGCGGACACTTATTTTTTGCAGTAGAACTTTCTTCGCCAGCTCGATTTGCTGGAGCGGCTCAGGCAGCGCAAGCAAGACTTTGGCATGTCCTGGCGAGAGCTCAGAACGCATGATCATTTCCCGAATAGGCTTTGGCAGCGCGAGCAATCGAATTGCATTTGCTACCGTTGCTCGCTCTCTTCCAACTTTCGTTGCTACTTGTTGCTGAGTCAGATTAAATTCCTGAGCTAGGCGTTGATAGGCCTCGGCTTCTTCAATCGCATTTAAATCTTCGCGTTGGATGTTTTCAATAATTGCTAGTTCGAGTGCCGCCTGGTCCGGCAAAGTTTTTAAAATGACCGGGACCTCGTGTACTCCGGCCATTTGAGCAGCTCGCCACCGGCGCTCGCCCGCGATGATTTCAAATTTTCCATCCGGCAATTTGCGCGCAACGATCGGCTGAAGAATTCCATTTTGTTGAATCGAGTTTGAAAGCTCTTGCAGTTTTTCTTTTTCAAAATGAGTTCTCGGTTGAAACACTCCCGCAACTAGCTTTTCCACCGGGACTTGCCAAATTCTCGCCTCCACTGAAATCGCAGAACTTGACTGAGTATTCATTTGAGCAGGCTGACTATTCATCGACAGCTTTGTGTTTTCAGATTCTCGAAGGTTAAGCGAATCACCGGCGCCCCCAAGAAGGGAGCCCAGACCACGCCCCAGTCGTGCCTTTTTGTTCACATTATCATTAGACAAATCAGACATTTAGGCCGCCCTCTTGAGATTCCAAGTTTTGGCTCATCGGCTTAAGTTTTGCCGTTAACTCCTGCGCGAGTTCCATATATTTAGTTGCTCCAATGGATCGGGCGTCATACTCAAAGATGGACTGACCGTGGCTAGGAGCTTCGCTCAAGCGAACGTTCCTAGGAATAATGGCACTGAAGACCTTTTCGCCGAAATGGTTTTTGATCTCAGTGACCACCTGATGACTCAAGTTATTTCTCGTGTCGAACATTGTTAATACAATTCCCTCTATGTGGAGGGTCGGATTTAGATTCTTTTTGATGATACCGGCCGTGTTAAGCAACTGACTCAATCCCTCAAGAGCATAGTACTCACATTGAAGTGGAACCAAAAAAGAGTCTGCCGCCGTCAAGGCATTGAGAGTGAGCAGCCCGAGCGAGGGTGGGCAATCAATAATGATAAACTCATATTTATGTGCGATGGAGGCAATGGCAGATTTCAGGCGGTATTCCCGATGTGGGAGGTCTACAAGTTCAATTTCGGCACCCACGAGGTCAGGGTTGGCGCTGGCAACCTGTAGATTTCCCATGCGTGTCGTCTGAACAACTTCAGAGAGCGTCTTTTCACCAATTAATACATGGTAGATATTCGAATCTTGGCTTTCAAATCGCTTAAGCCCCAGTCCAGAAGAGGCGTTTCCTTGGGGATCCATATCAATCAAAAGGACCTTCTTCCCGGCATTGGCCAGGGCTGAGGACAAGTTTACTGATGTTGTTGTCTTTCCAACTCCGCCTTTTTGATTCGCAATACAAATCGTTTTAGCCATAAGACCTCACTTGTCCGTCAAAGGTCCTGTATTTTTTTCTCTAATTCAAGAGTTTTAAGGAATCTTCCGATGTTCCACGTGGAACATATGCCCAAACTCCTCTGGATCGCTTTATTTAGCTTATTTTTCTCACTTTTGGGATGTGACCAGCCTGAATCTGATCCTGAAAAGCGTGACCCCATCTATTCAGACCTGGTCAAGCAGGCGGCAGGGCTCAAGTCTGAAGTCGTCGCCACCCAAAAAGAGATAGAAATAAATCAAGCTGAACTACAAGCTGTCGCTCCTCAAACGGGGCAAATCAAATATGCAACAAAAAGAGTGGTTGAATCACAAGCTAAAATGGAAAAGCTTAAGCAGCTCCAGCTTTTTTATGAATTGAAAGCCGAATCGAGACGGCGCTGGGACCAAGAGTCCTATGCGAAGGCTTTCAAGCTTAAACAGTCTTGGCCCTCGCCGGAGGAGCTCAAGACATATCAAGCGCAAAAAAAACTGGAGATGGCTCCAAAAGTATGGAATCTGCGGGAACGAATTGATCAGGCTAAATTAGGAATTTCTCTCAAGCCAAAATCAGGCGAAGGAGAGCCCAAGGAGTCTGAATAGTTCCACGTGGAACACTTTTTCTAATCTTTAATTTTTTCGGTCTGAACAAGCGCGAATTTAACTTCGCCGACTGGAAGTTTATATTCTCCAACCAAGCCAGGCTGCCAAAATGAACAGAGCTGGCTGGGGATCTCTGAAATCTCAGACGCCCACTCCTCGCCTTTGATCTGATAAAAGATTCCACCCACAGCAAAACATTTTCGAGCCATAAGGATAGCTTTTGAAATGCTCGCAAGACCCCTTGAAACCGCACATCTAACTGAAGCGTCGGGCAAGGATTCGATAGACCTAATCAGGACACTGGTATTTTTAATACTAAGCGTTAAAATGATGTGCTTCAAAAATTCAGCCTTGCGCTGATCCATCTCCACCAAAACAATCTTTTTTGCAGGCGCCATAAGAGCTAAGACCAAACCCGGAAATCCATTTCCAGAACCAAAATCGTATATTTCTTCTGCTTTGGTTTTGCCAAGCAAAAGCCTGCAGGCCAAAATGGAATCCGCAAAATGAATCGCATCTGAAAAAGGAATGGTTTTCACGCCAATCAAATTAACAGTCTTATTGAACTTCAAAAGCTCTTCTTGATACTTTTTTAAACTCGCACGAACCTCGGCGTTCAATTCGGGGTACCACTGATCAATACGCCACTGAGCTGCTGTTGCATCGGCGCCTGCTTTAGCGAAGTTCAAAGTTTAGCTCCTGGTTCTTTTTTCGACCTTTTAAATATACCATGATTGCTTGAATGGCCGAAGGATTTACTCCGCTGATGCGTTGGGCTTGCCCCAAAGTTCTCGGTTTGATGCGACTCAATTTTTCAATCTCTTCCGCCGACAATCCGCGAATTTCACCGTAACCCAAGTCAGATTCAAGTAAGAGGTCCTCCATGCGCTTAGCCTGCGCGATCAACTCTTGCTGCCTTTTGATATAGCCTGAGTATTTAACTTCAATTTCCACCGGTTCTCTCACATTGGGATTTGAATCCGACGCAAATCCAAGTGTTTCCAGTTTTGAACAATCAATCTCTGACCTTCGAAGTAACTCTTCGAAAGTGATTGATTTTCCCAATACTGGAGTGCCTATTTCCCGCAGCTTTGCTTGCATCTCAGCATTTGGAAAAACCTTCGTTGTTTGCAGTTTTGTAAGCAATCTTGCTCGATCCCCACGCAATTGAGTCATCTGCTCTTTAATATTTAAATCAAGCAAACCAACTTGCTCCGCCGTCTCAGATAACCTGTCGATAGTATTATCTTCTCTTAAAACTAATCGATGCTCGGCTCGGGATGTAAACATCCGGTAAGGTTCAATTGTTCCTTTTGTTACCAAATCGTCGATCAAGACACCCATGTAAGCCTGGTCGCGAGAAAGAACAAATTCCGGCTGCTCCATGACTGATCTTGCAGCATTGATTCCTGCAATAAAACCCTGCGCTGCGGCCTCTTCGTAACCGCTGGTGCCGTTGATCTGTCCAGCCAAAAAAAGCTTTTGAATCGGACGAGTTTCCAGTCGATGCCATATCTGGGTGGGCTCGATGAAGTCATACTCAACAGCATAGCCAAAGCAAACAACTCGAACATTTTCGAGACCCGGAATGGTTTTTAAAAAATCCATCTGAACGTCTTCCGGCAAGCTTGTCGAAATTCCTTGGAGATAAATTAAGTTAGAGGTCAGTCCTTCGGGTTCCAAAAAAGTTTGGTGGCTCGTGCGGTCTGCGAAACGCACAACTTTATCTTCAATCGACGGACAGTACCTTGGTCCGGTGCCTTCGATGACCCCACAATACATGGGAGATTTATCGAGATTCTTGCGAATGATCTCATGAGTTTTTTCACTGGTGCGAGATAGGTAGCAGGCAACTTGTGGAAGCTGGTAGCTGGCACTCGAACGGAAGCTAAATGGGAAAAAATTTTCGTCGCCATAGTGAGGAATGGTCTGACTGAAGTCGATACTTGCTTTGTCCAAGCGAGCTGGAGTTCCAGTTTTTAGTCGCCGAACGGTGAAGCCGAATTCTCTCAGTTGATCCGACAAGCCGATCGACGCTTGATCTCCCACTCGCCCGCCTGACGTCTGCTTCAGACCAACATGCATGACACCGTTCATGAAAGTCCCTGTCGTAATAATCGTCGCGGCGGCGCGTATCTCGGAGCCGTCTTGTAAAACGATTCCAACACATTTTGCATTTTCCAAGATCAAACGCTTCACTTCGCCTTGAAGAACTTTAAGCTTCGGCTGAGTCAGCAATCTATTTGTCATATACTGCGAATACAAATGCTTATCGTTTTGAACTCGGGATCCCCTCACCGCCGGGCCTCGAGTTGAATTCAGGCGTTTGAATTGAATGCAGGTTGAATCCGCTGCAAGACCCATTTCTCCGCCTAGCACATCAATCTCACGAACCATGTGACCTTTTGCCAAACCACCAATAGATGGGTTGCAACTCATGTAAGCGATTCGGTCAAGATTCGTGGTCACCATCAAAGTGGAAAGTCCCAGGCGCGCCGATGCCAAGCAGGCTTCGACTCCTGCGTGCCCAGCTCCGACGACTATTACCTGAAAATTATTTTGTGAAAGCATTTAACTTAACCTCTAAAAATTCAAATTTAATTCGATTGTAAACTCGAAAGTTTATTTCGCCTTATTTCCCAATGCAAAACTCTTTAAAAACCCTATCCATGATCTGATCGTCGAATCGTTTTCCCAAAGTTTCCTGCAATCTCAGCAAAGCTTCTTTCAACTCCAAGGCTGTGAATTCAGGACTTGCTGAGCCTTGGACCAAATCCTTTGCCGCCATCAAATTCTCTAAAGAACGAGACAGGTTCTCAAAATGTCTTGCCTGAGAAATCACGGCGCTATCTTCGAACGAGCTCTGATTGATTTCTTTTTGGACTGCGGATTTCAACCTCTCACGGTCACTTTTATCGAAAGCTGAGACAATGAGTAGCTTCTCTTTTAAAACTTGCTCCAGACCCTGTAATTTTTGGAATTTCTCTCGGCCCTCGAGCCGCATCTGAAGTTGAGCTCGCAGCTGGTCGTCTTGAAGTTGTGATTGATCTCGTTTATTTGCGATCAGAAAACAGCGAGAAAAATCCAGCTTTTCAAACTGATCCAGCTCTGCTTCGGTCAATTCTCGCGAGCAATCGTAAACAAAGAAAATTCCATCCGCCTGGCTGTGAGCTACATAGCTTTTTTGAATCCCGATTTTTTCAATCTGATCCAAGGACTCTCGCAGCCCGGCTGTGTCCATTAAATTGATTTTCATTCCCTCGAGCATCATCGAAGCTTCAATCAAGTCGCGCGTCGTACCAGCAATATCAGTTACAATGGCTCTCTCTTCTTCCAGTAACAAATTCATCAGGCTTGATTTACCGACGTTGGGCACTCCGGTTAATACCAGATTGTAACCGTCTTTCAGAATGCGACCTTTGCGAAAGCTTTGAACCAGCTTTGAAATTTGCTCAATCAATTGATCCAACTTCAGCAGAAGCTCAGGCGTGTTAACGACTTCGAGGCCCTCGGTCGAAAAGTCGATTGAGGCCTCAAGGTGAGCAAGACACCAAATCATCTGGTTTTCAATTTTTTCCAAAACTTGTGAAAGTTCGCCCTGAAGTTGGCGAAGCGCTTGCCGTCCCGATCTCTGCGATTCACTCTGAATGATTGCTAAAACTCCCTCGGCTTGGACCAAGTCCAACTTTCCATTCATAAAAGCCCGGTAAGTAAATTCTCCAGCCTGAGCGGCGCGCGCACCCTTTAAAAAAAGCAAGTCTAGGATCTGACGAGTCAGCGCCGGACTGCCATGACAAGAAATCTCAATTGTCTCTTCGCCGGTAAAGGAGCGGCCTTTGGCAAATACCGTTGCCACCACCTCATCCACGGCTTCATTTTTTTCTTTTAGTAAGCCGTAGTAGGCGCGATGAGATTCCGGTTCTTGAGGAAGGAAAGAGCAAAGCTCTCTGACGACCTGAATGGACTGCGAACCGGAGACTCGAATGACAGAGATGCCGCCAACTCCAGAGGGAGTTGAAACCGCACAAATGGTATCAGAGTCACGGTTGGCGTGAAACACACTGTCTAATCAACACTTTTTTCGTGTTGGGCCGCGCCCTTTGAAGGATAGATTTTAATTTTTTTATAAAGACCATCGCCGATCGAACGGCTTTTCACTCGGTCATCGTTGGCGAGATATTGGTGTATGACTTTGCGATCTTTGGGCGGAAGCGCTCTAAAATAAACTGATTTTCCTTTGTCGAGTGCGATTCCCTTCAGTTTTTCAGCGAGCTCTACCAGCTCTTTGCTGGATTCTTCGCGGTATCCATTGCAGTCGATCAAAATGTTTGTGCGATCTTCTGGCATGTGATGTTGCAAAACGCGTTTAATAAACAGCTGAACAGCATCGATCATCTGGCCTTCGCGGTCGCGCAAAATTTCTTCATCCGCGCCGCTGAACTCGATAACAACCTGGTCTTCGCCTTGATCGTCTTTGCTACTTTGCAATTCAAAATCCAATTCGAAGCCCGCTTTTTCAAGAAGCCCCTCGACAGTCGAGCGAATCATCGTTTCAACCTCTGACTCGCCAGTTGCTTTTTTACTACCGAACAATTTGCTGAAAAATCCAGCCATAAATCCTCCTACAGGCTTAAGCTTTCGCTTCTTTAGTTGTCATCGATTTGGAACGGTCGCGCATAAACAATTGCTGGAGCAGAATTCCAGCCAAAGTATTCACAAATATATAGAGAGTCAGTCCAGATGGTAGAGAGGCCATCATCACAGCAAAAATCAAAGGCAAAAACTGCATCACTTTAGCCTGAGTCGGATCCATCGTTGTCGGAGTGATCTTTTGTTGTATGAACATACAAATCGACATCAAAACTGGCAGAACATAAAAAGGATCTTTGAGACTCAAATCGTGAATCCAAGCGAAAAATGGAGCTTGATAGAGCTCAATACTTTGACCCAAAACTCGATAGAGTGCGAAGAAAATTGGAAGCTGTAAAAGCATAGGCAAACATCCACCGACAGGATTTACTTTGTGTTCTTTCCAAAGCCCCATCATCTCGCGATTCATGGCTTGGGGATCGTCTTTGAATCGAGCCCGCACGGCCGCAATATGCGGTTGCAATTTCTGCATTTTTTTAGTCGATCGAAAGGTCGCTACGTTCAATGGCAGCACAAGAGTTCGAACGAGAAGTGTCAGCAAAATAATCGAGACTCCCCAATTGCCAAAAACGGAGTGAAACCACTGCAAGAGCTTCAGCAAAACTCGGCCGATGGCCGCGAAAAATCCTAGGTCGACAACTTTTGAAAGGTCCTTGTCGATTTTTTCTAGATTTGTAACTGATTTTCCACCTGTGTATTCAACCCACTTCAAATCCATAGACGATCGGTCGCTAGGATTTTTGTAAATGAGTTGCGTGAGAATTTCTTTGGCGTCATGTCCACCAAGCACTCGCGCTTCAGGAATCAGTTCCGAGCGATCCGCAACTGCCGAAGTAAAGTATTGAGTTCCAATCGCAGCAACACTGACTGCGGGAAAAGTTTTATCGACTTTTTCCTTGGCGGCCGAGCTGTTGATTCGATCTTCCGTGCCAGAGTGGATGACAACAAATTCTTGATGTTCAACCGAGGGATTGAACAATCCTCCAGAGGGTCCTTCAATTGCTTTTTCACCCAAATTGAGGGTAAGGCCAGCAAATCCATTCTCAATTTTCTCTACATGAACCGTGTTTTCTAAAGCGTTGGTTTCAGGATTGATAATTACGTGACGGACAATCTTTGTGGCTCCAACTTGTGCGACTCCTTCAAATTCCATTTCAGATTTTTGAGTGAGTGTAAAAAACAAATGCTCTGATTTCCCAAGTTGAGCCAGTTCAAACAGTGTGTTCTGATCACTTGTTCCCATTTTCATCGGATTGTGTTCACGATCACTTTGATTTTTCAAAACAAGATTTTTAAGCCCCATGCCTTGAGATGAAATTTGAAAGGACATCTCTTTGTTTTCAAAGTTTAAAACCTGTTCAGCAGGCTGATTGGCAGGAATCGCTTTCGGCGTCTCTGCCTGAGGAGTCGAAGCTGCCGTGTTTGCAACGGGAAAAGGAGAATGATCCCCAGGCTTAGTCACACCTTCGGCAGCTGGAAGGGTTTTTTCGTCGACGGCATACTTTCGTTTTAGATAATTTTGCCATCCGATAAATAAAACTGCGACCAAAGTGACCGCCACCATCGTACGGGTATCCATAAAACTATTTTTGTTATCGTTATCCATGCTGATGACCTCGATGAGAAGGAAGTGGATCAAAACCACAATCGCCGCCAGGGCGACACTTTAATAATCGAAAAAAACTTAATTGTAGGGCTTTGAAAAACGGCAAGGTTTGAAAAGCTTCAACTGCATAGGCAGAACAACTGGGTTCGAATCGACAAGTGCCACCCAACCAACCTGAAGCCAGAGAGCGGTAAGCACCTAGAAATAAAAACATACAGTTTTTAGCGAAGGAGTTTAGAAATTGGAGTGAGCGTTTCACAGAACTGTCTATAGCTGAGACTTCGGTAGAAATCTTCCGGCATCGGTCTGAAGACCAAGTTGACATCAAATTCGGGATTGAAACCATCAGTTGCCACTTTTCGAAAGTACTCTCGGCTCCATCTTTTCAAGCGATTGCGGGCAACTGCATTGCCCACTTTTCGGCTGATTGTGCAGCCGAAGCGAAGATGCCCTAATTGATTTTGCTTATAAGCAAGAAGCAACCAGGGGCTAAGAGTCTTTCTTTTTCCTTTTTGTTGAATGAGAAGAAAGTCTGAGCTGCGCTGAAGTCCAACTGGCTTCTTATTTTCCACCTGTCGAAACCGTCAGGCGCTTGCGGCCTTTGGCACGACGACGTGATAAAACTGCACGACCCTCTTTGGTCTCCATGCGAGCGCGAAAACCATGAGCTGATTTTCGTTTTTTGTTTTTGGGCTGATATGTTCTTTTCATACGAGAACTCCTGCGTTACGCCGAATCCATCTATAATATGGATCAAATCTGGAAGATCGGCTGAATGAAGGCGGATAAAACCATAACGCATCA
The DNA here is from genome assembly GCA_043740515.1 of Bdellovibrio sp. Classification (GTDB taxonomy): domain Bacteria; phylum Bdellovibrionota; class Bdellovibrionia; order Bdellovibrionales; family Bdellovibrionaceae; genus 21-14-0-10-47-8. The sequence continues at coordinate 15,585 of JAYUCD010000087.1, forward strand.
AAATGGTCAATACTTGTCATTGTGGAAAACTCGGATTGTCTTG
>JAYUCD010000088.1:0-6721 GCA_043740515.1 Bdellovibrio sp.
GTTACTACGATGCTTATTATAACAAAGCCTGCCAAGTCCGCCGCCTGATGCGAGAGCAATACGTCGAGGCCTTCAAGAGCTGCGATGTGATCTTGAGCCCAGTCACAACTTCACCAGCTTTTAAAATTGGCGATCGCATTTCCGATCCATTGACCATGTACATGAATGATATTTTTACGGTCTCAACAAATTTAGCGGGCTTGCCAGGCATGAGTGTTCCTTTCGGAATGTCTGCAGATGGTTTGCCAATCGGAGTTCAACTGACGGCGGCTCATTTCGAAGAGGAAAAAATGCTCAACGTTGGATTTTCTCTAGAGCAAGCGTCCTCAGAGAAATGGAAGGTGGCAAATGTCTAATCAAGCCGAAGTTTCTTACCGCGGTTGGGTGGCTGTGATTGGTCTTGAGATCCATGCCCAATTAAAAACCGAAAGCAAAATGTTCTGCGCAGACTCGACAGTTTTCGAAGCGGGAGACAATGAAAACACAAGCCCGGTCAGCGTGGGAATGCCGGGAACCTTGCCGGTGATCAATCAGAAGGCGATTGAATTTTCCATCAAGACCGGCCTCGCTCTCGGCTGTGAAATTCGAAAGAAATCGGTTTTTGCGCGAAAAAATTATTTCTATCCAGATTTGCCAAAAGGCTATCAGATTTCGCAATATGATCAGCCTCTTTGCGAGCACGGCAAGGTGACCTTCAAGTTGGACGGCGTCGAACGTTCAATCCGAATTGAACGCGCCCACATGGAAGAGGATGCAGGCAAATCCATTCATCACGGCGAGTACACTTTGATCAATTACAACCGAGCTGGAATTCCACTGCTTGAAATCGTATCAGGGCCTGATATTCGCACGCCGGCTGAAGCTGCAGAATATGCACGCACCGTTCGATCCATCTTGCGCTATCTCGATGTTTGCGACGGAAATCTAGAAGAAGGATCTCTCCGTTGTGATTGCAACGTCAGCGTCCGCAAATCCAGCAAAGATAAATTCGGTACAAAAGTTGAGATTAAAAACGTCAACTCGTTTCGCTTCGTCGAGAAAGCGATCGAGTTTGAAATTGATCGCCAGATTGATGCTATTGAGCGTGGAGAGACGATCATTCAAGAGACCAGACTATGGGATCCGGATAAAAACAGAACCATCTCGATGCGGGTCAAGGAGAACGCTCAAGACTATCGCTATTTTCCAGATCCAGATTTGCTACCAGTGATTGTAACGCCAGAAATGATCGAAAAATTTCGTGCCGAACTGCCAGAGCTGCCAATTGCTCGGGCTCAACGCTTCATGAGCACTCACGGGCTACCCGAGTATGATGCTCTCGTTCTCACGGCAGAAAAAGAATTGTCTGATTATTTTGAAGCAGTCGCCAAGGTGGCCAACAATTCAAAAGCGGCGTCAAACTGGGTGATGACCGAGTTGCTGCGAGAGTTGAATCAAGCTGGGAAACATATCGCCCAATCTCCAATCAAACCTGAACAGCTCGGAAAAATGATTCTCTTAATCGACAAGGGAACGATTTCGGGAAAAATGGGAAAACAAGTTTTTATTGATATGTGGCAGAGCGGTAAAGATCCTGAGATAATCGTCAAAGAAAAAAATCTCGTACAGATCAGCGACACAGGAGCGATCGAAAAAATCATTGATGAGGTAATTGCGGCGAATGCTCAGCAAGCGGCTGACTACCGCGGTGGTCGCACCAAGCTTTTCGGTTATTTTGTTGGTGCCGCAATGAAGGCAACCAAGGGACAGGCCAATCCTGAGCTGGTAAATAAAATTTTGACCGAAAAACTGAATAAGGCCTAATCAATGAAAGTTGCGGCACTGGACCTAGGAACAAATTCGTTTTTATGTCTGGTAGCAGAAGTTGAGAGCGGAATAATAAAGCAAGTCTACTCTGACCAAGTTGAAATTGTCCGACTTGGACAAGATGTTCAGAAGTCAAAAAGCTTCCGACCGGATGCCCTCGAAAGAGCCCGCTTGTGTCTGGAAAGATTTAAACAAACGATCGATCTTCATAAGCCTGAAAAAGTTTTGGCGATGGCGACATCCGCGGCACGGGATGTGAGCAATGCTTTCGAACTGATTTCAATCGGAAAAAATTTAGGAATTCCAATTCAAATCATTCCCGGCGAAAGAGAAGCAGAGATCACCTACAAGGGAGCGACCTCCGGCCTTCCACAGGATAAAAAGCGCAGGGCTGTGATTGATATCGGCGGAGGTTCAACGGAACTGATCGCGGGTGCGCAGGGAAAAATTCTTGGAGGCGAAAGCGTCAACATTGGCGCTGTTCGATTGACCGAGCTGTGCTTCCCGACGCAGCCTCCGACAAAGTCTCAAATCCAATCTCTGAAGAGCTATGCCGAAGAAAAGCTAGAGCACCTCCTGAAATCCATTCGGAATTTTCAGGTTGATGAGCTGATCGCTGTTGCGGGAACGCCAACAGAGTTGGCGGCAGCGGCTATCGGACAATTTGATCCCAAAAGAATTGATGGATTTCAAATGAACCAGCAAGACCTCGAAGACTGGTGTCGCAAATTCGCGGAAAACTCTGCTAAGCAGAGAGTGCAAAAATTTGGAATTTCCCCAGGTCGCGCTGATATTATCTTGGCAGGGGCTCTCATTTTAGAGATGATTTTGAAAGGTTTGGGATTTCAATCTCTCACCGTCTCGACTCGTGGAGTAAGATATGGGATCGCATTGGAAATGGAAAATTCTAGTTCTTTCAATTCTACTTCCCAATTTTAGTATTGCCGCCCCTCATTTTGATAAGCGAAAAATAAAACTTGGATCGCAGACATTAATTGTTGAGATCGCCAACACTCCAGAGCGCTCTGCTTATGGATTGATGTTTCGAAGAAGTTTACCCGAAGGAACAGGAATGCTGTTTCAGTTTCCAAATGAAGAGATTCGCGCTTTTTGGATGAAAAATACCTTTATTCCTTTATCGATTGGATACTTCAATTCGCAGAAAGAGCTGATTGATATTCAAGATATGGCTCCTGCGGAAAGCGAAGTGCAGACTCAATTTCCAAATTATCCGAGCAAAGGTCCTGCTCAGTTTGCTTTGGAAGCGCCAAAGGGCTGGTTTTTTAGAAACAAAATCCATTTGGGTCAAAAATTTTCCATTCCTTAGGTCTAAAGTCTTGAATCTTGTTTGCTTCAACGCAGGATTCACTCTAAAATTTTTTAAAAGGACAAGAAGTCCTTATCCAACATCAAGGAAGAAGCTATGAGAAAACTGATTTCGCTTTTCGCTGCCCTGATTCTGACAGTTCACATAACGAGCTGTACGTCGAAAGATTCAAAAGACGACGTTGCAGGCGGTGACGAAGCAGTTGCAGCCGAAACGGCCGGCACAGATGCAGAACTCCAAGCACTGGATGCGCCTCCTGCCGCTTCATCCGATCCTGCAGTTGCTTCGAAAGAAGGAACCAATGAAGGATTTTTGGATGACCAGCTTCCAAGCGATGCTTTGGGAGAAACAAATAAAACCGCTTCAAACAGCACTCCTCCAACTCCAGAGGGATTAGATGCAACGACGACTCCTCCGCCGACGATGGAAGAGCCAAAAAAAGATCCGACCTTGGAGGCGAAATTAGACTCAGAGTTAGCGCCACCCCCTGACGCGAATCTTCCCGGCAGTCCGGTTGCCTCTATCGATCCTGGTTCTGCAGCCTCCGAAAAACCCCTCGATGCAACTTCTTCACCGAGCATGAGTGATCCATCACCCGTACCCATAGCGGAGAGCAAGCCGAAAGCAAGTTTGCAAAAAGTGGAAGCAGCTCCGATGACTCGCGATGGAATTCTTTTGAATGCTGTTTATATCGCTCGACCAGGCGATAACTACAAAAAGATCAGCAGCCTGATTTACGGAAATCCAAGCAAACAAAAAGAACTAAAAAAAGCCAATTCATCAATCAGCAAGCCGAAGCCCGGAGATAAAATTTATTACAACTCGCCAGTGAGAAGTACGGACGACACCAAGCTTCTGACTTATTATGAAGATGCAGGGATGGCTCCGGAAATTTACGTTGCTAAAGAAGGCGACGATCTCAAAAAAGTTTCCAAGAGTATTTTGGGCTACGACCATGCTTGGAAGGAAATCTGGGAAACAAACTCTGTAGATTCCAAAGGAGCATTGACGGCGGGTACGGAGCTTCGATACTGGAAAACGTCTCCAGCTTCTGAGATGGCGCCGCCGAAAGCAACAGTTGCTGCTAATACTGCTGCACCAACCGAAATGGCACCTCCACCACCAATGCCAGAAATGCCACCAGCACCGCCAGCAGAAATGGCACCTCCACCGCCGCCGCCGGCTGCTCAAATGGCGCCACCACCACCACCACCACCACCTCCGGGTGGACAAGCTGTAGCGAATAATCTACCTCCGCCGCCAGCGGAAATGGCACCTCCACCGCCTCCAGATTTGCCACCACCTCCGCCAGCCGAAGCAGTAAATCCTCCACCACCTCCTGCGGTGGCGAAGAAAACTGCGGACACGGCAATCGATGAAACGGGTTTGGATAAAGATATGGTGATGACTCTTGCCGGAGTAGGAATCGTAGCTTTAGGCGCCTTCGCGTTTATCATTCTCCGAAAGCGTCGTCAGACTCGAGATGCAGCGGTTGCGTTTAATGACACTCAGGTGGGAACTTAGCGCTTCGATTTAGATATCTAAAAAAAAAGCCGCTCGATTGAGAGGCTTTTTTTTTGATGTCGGCTAGACTTTCGAATGAACTAAACTATGAAACCTTCTTAAAAATATTTTCTAGGATGCCACGAGAGTCAGAGCGCTTGGCTTCGACGAAATAAATGAGGTCATCAATAATTTGCACATCGCGATTGTTCATTGGAATAAACTTCAACCCGTAACCACTTGTATTGGTCCAAACGACAACAGATTGAACGGAGCGCTCACGACCACTTACGCAAAATTTGAGCGCCAGTTTTTCTCCGTTGCGGAGACCGCCGCCTGCATGTTGCAGAAATGCTCCAGTGATACTGATATTTTTCAAAGTTCCAGAAGCCTCTTCGCGGGCATAATTTTTTCTGAATTCGACCTCAACACTGAGCTGAGTGCGCGGTGCTGGGTTTTTTGATGTTTCCACAAAAGTCTCCTTTGCTGAATGATTCAGTCGGCTGATTGTGGTGGCTCACTTATTTCTTTCGGCCAAAAAAGAAATTACCTGAATAAAACTTTCAGATGATTTCTAATTCCTCACACTCTTAGAATACCAGCCCAGCGGCCTTTTCCCAGTAATCTCATGATCTTATCTCAAGCTGAGACAGCCGGCCCGAAATGCTTCAGATTGAAACACAATTCATTTTCACAATTGACAAAACCCGAGCCCCACAGGATGATCTTGGAAATTCTGCAGAATTTCTTTGAGTTCAAAAGATCGCAATCCGTTAGAATACCGAAAATCCAACTTCCAACCAAAAACCACCAAAAAAATAATATTACCAAAAATCAAAATTTAAGTTTTAGAAATTCAAAAAAGGAGACCTTGCTTGTCTGCAAATAAGGATGAAGCTGAAGTAGTTAAAAAACGAGGACGTTCAAAGGCATCAGCATCCGTAGCGGCTGCAGAGCCATCTCCCGCTGCAGAGACCGCAGCCCCAGCGGCTAAAAAATCCGAAGCAAAATCTGCCGCAGAATTAACATCTCAATCTCACGCGGAGCCACCTAGCTCCCTAGCAACACACGCGGCTGAGCAAAGTGGACCGGCAACTCAAGTATCAACATCAAGTCCAGGTTCGGAGCCAGTCGCAAATGGCCCACAGGCTCGCGGACCAAACGTTGGCCCCTCGCCAGCTCCGAGAGAGCGAAACGATGGCCGTGAACCAAGAAATGACAATCGCGGCGAAGGCCAGGGCCGAAATCGATACTTTGATAAGCGAAACAACAATTACAAAGGCGCCGGCGAGTCTCGCAATGGCGGCGGCGGTGGCAATCCACGCCGTGATTTTCGAGGCGGCAGTGAAGGCCGTGGCGGCGGAGGCAGTGCTGAACCACGAGATCGCTACAACAATCAAAATCGACATTCAGAAGAGGGCGGCCACTCGGTGGGAGCAGGCAACGAAGGCCACTCTGATCACGAAATCGATCTCACCGATATTAATCTGAGTGAAGAAGAAAAAACCTGGCTCAGCTCCAAAGACTTGAAATCAAAGAATATTACTCAGCTGGCAGAGCTTGCAGTAAAGCTTCGAATCGAAAATGCAGCAGGATTGCGTCGACAAGATTTAGTTTTTGAAATTCTCAAGCGCGCTGCACGCTTAGGAGATATTTATGGATCTGGAGTTTTAGAAATCCTGCCTGATGGCTATGGGTTTTTGCGCTCCCCAGATTACAATTATCTTCCAGGTCCAGATGATATTTACGTTTCGCCTTCGCAGATTCGACGATTCGGACTTCGCACGGGTGACACGATTACCGGTACGGTTCGACCGCCAAAGGAAGGCGAGAGATATTTTGCCCTACTCAAGGTTGACTCACTGAATTTCGAAACTTCAGAGAAGAGCAAAGACAAGATTCTATTCGACAACCTGACACCACTCTATCCTGATAAGCGCTTGCGCTTGGAACACAATCCAGCCGACTACACAACTCGAGTCGTTGATTTGATGGCGCCCCTTGGAAAAGGTCAGCGAGCCCTGATCGTTGCTCCTCCGAGAACTGGTAAGACGGTATTGATGCAAAATATTGCCAACGCGATCA
>JAYUCD010000089.1:0-5622 GCA_043740515.1 Bdellovibrio sp.
TTGTTGTTCTTATTTTACTCCTTCTTTTTTTAGCTGCGTTCCTTCGAGATTACGGACGTGTCACTTCTCAACCGATCAATTCATGGAGTGAAGATCTCACTGCGGATTGTGCGGTGGTGCTGACTGGTGGTTCCAACCGGGTCCGAGAAGGATTGGATTTACTTTCGCGAGCTCAAGTTCGAAAATTAATTATTTCGGGAGTTTATTCGAACGTTCAGCTGAGAGAGATATTTCCGCTTTGGCCCTTTTATGGAAATGTGCAAGAAAAAGATGTCGTCTTTGACCGCCGATCGACCACGACATATGGAAATGCCCAGCAATCGTTGCCGATTGTCGAAGCCCTCGGTTGCCGAGATTTTATTTTGGTCACATCAAACATTCATATGTACAGAGCTCACCGGACATTTTCCGCGATCTTCCCAAGCAGCATGACAATCATGCGATATGCGGTTCATCCAGGGCATATTGAGCCAAGCTTAACTGATATCTCGACTGAGGTCTTGAAATCCTTGTTCTACAGTTTATGGGCTTACTGATTTAGCAGTGAAACTGGTCTCTTCTTGGTTTAACCCAAGCAGCTCAATGGCCGATAAATCGCTGTATGATTCTGAAATCCATTGATCGCCTCGGTCGCACAGTCACAAGCAATCTCGAGTACACGGCGCGTGTTCTATTGATGGTCTATATTTCGATTCGCGCGACTCTGCAGGATCAGTCGCAGGGCTTTCGAACAATTTATTCGGTGATCTCCGCGCAAATTTATTTCACTGGTTGGCAAGCGCTTCCTCTGGTGACGGTTTTGGCTTTGGCGAGCGGCGGGATCGTCATCTTGCAATCCTCTTCCAATCTCACATTCTTTGGTGGCACTCAGATGATCGGCAATCTCTTGGTTGTGATTATCGTAAGAGAATTGGGTCCTCTGATGACGGCCTTGATTGTTATTGCCAGATCCGGAACGGCTGTTGCCTCTGAAGTCGGGAATATGCGAGCCAATCGTGAGATTGAAGCCTTAGAAGCGATCGGCATCAATCCGCTGAGCTACATCGTTTTTCCTCGTATTGTTGGTGGAGTGATCAGCGTTGTCTGTCTGTCTTTTTATTTCACCATCATCGCCTTGATTGGTGGCTTTTTTCTCACCAAGTTGATTCAAGATTTGCCCCTTAACTTTTACTTGGACTCGCTAGCAACGGCGATTGCATTTGAAGATCTCTGGCTCTTTCTGTTGAAGACAACTTTCGGTGGAATGATTATTTTTGTGGTGTCTTGCTACCAGGGGCTTTCGGTTTCTCGCAGTCATACAGAAGTTCCGGTGGCCACTACTCAAGCCGTGGTGAATAGCATCATCTACGTTGTTGTTTTTAATCTATCCGTGACCTCACTTTTTTACCTCAGTCAGCTCGTTAAGCTGGGAGTTCTATGAAGAATCAAACGAAAAGCCCTATGAAAATTCAATCTCTGCAATTCGAGGCTTTAAACTTTGGCTATGAAGGACAAGATCTGTTGTTTGATCGAGCTGATTTTGATTTTCCGCTGAATGAGGTGGTATGGGTGAAGGCTTCCTCAGGTGCAGGTCGATCCTCATTGCTGCAATTGATGGCGGGACTTCAGTTGCCCATGCAGGGCAAGTATTTAATTAACAGTCAAAACGTCGCCGAGATGTCTTTCGAGGAATTTTTACCACTTCGAATGAGCATCGGTTATGGCTTCGACTTTGGTGGCTTGATCAACAATCGGACTTTGATGGAAAATGTCACTTTGCCACTTGAGTATCATAAAATTTGCTCCCGAAAAGAGGCAATTCAACGTGGAAGCGAAATCTTTCACAAATTGGGCGCATCCAAATTCAAAGATCAGCGCCCAGCCTTGGTGCCTGGAGGAGTGAGAAAGCTGACTTGTCTCATTCGGGCGATCATCACCGAGCCTGAATTGATTCTACTTGACGATCCTTCGGTGGGAGTTGGGCAAGAAACCATTCTGAAATATTTTGATCTGATTGGTGATTTGCGAAAGAAAGGAAAAGCGCATCATATTTTTGTCAGTTCTTTTGATGAAAAGCTGATGAGCTGTGTGAAGCATGAAGAAATTTTTATTGATTGCGGTCAAATTCACAAAGATGTGTTGGACGGTGAAAAAAAGGTAGTCAGCTTATGAGCATTCTTAAATTTAATAAATTTGAAAGAATCGCCGGCCTTTTTGTAGCCGTCGCTATTTTTGGCTTTCTCGTTTCCATGATCAGCGTTGCGGTTAAGCAGGGTTGGTTTGAGAGCAAGGTTTTTTGGATCACATCTTTTGTCAATGCCGATGGAATTCATCCGGGAACAGTTGTGCAGATTCAAGGCCTCAAAGCGGGAAGTGTGGATGGTGTTCATTTGACTCATGACAACCGAATCGAGGTTCGCTTTTATGTTCTCAGTAAATTCGCAAATAAAATCAAAGCAGACTCGGTCACCCAGCTGATTCGCCCCTTTATCATTGGTGAGCGAGTCTTGGATGTCACTGTCGGCTCTCCAACAGCCGAATTGGTCGAAGCTCAAGCGGAAATTAAATCCAAAGAGACAGTGGATCTGATGACTTTGATGAGTGGCCGAAATCTCGGCGAAACGTTGTCGAGCATGAGCGCGATGATGGAAAACCTCAAAGGGCTGGCAGAGGCTTTCCTGGATAAAAATCGCACTCAGTCTTTTGTGAATGCCTTCGATCAAATCGAGCCTTTGCTTAAAAATCTCAACACGATGTCAGTTGAAGTGGTAAAGTTATCCAAGCAAGCGACTCGGAATGACAATCTAGGAGTGGTTTTGGGTCAGCTTGCAACCACAACCAAAGAGCTCAATGCTTTGATTCCAGAAATCAACCGCCAGGCGCCTGGCATGGCCAAAGATGTGACTCAGTTGGTTTCTAATTTGGCTGTGCTTACACAAGAATTCAAAGTCATCCTACCAGCCTTGGCTGAAGTGGCGCCCGATTTGCCACACGCCAGTCGTCGAGCGGTGGAGGCTTTGGATGAGGCCGTCGTTTTGATCAAAGCCATGCAGAAATCCATGTTTGTCCGTGGCAGCGCTGAAGAAGTACGAAAAGAAGAAGCAGAGGCGGCGAAAGCTAAAAAGCGCATGCCATCGAGCGAAAAATAATTTAGCCTCAAGGGCTGATGTTCTTCGAATTCTTTCAAAAATATTTATTTTCTCCTCGAGCTGGGGCTTTGGTTAAAAAAATTTCCTGGCTGACAGTGATTGGCATCACCGTGTCGGTGTCTTCTCTAGTCATCGTGATTTCAGTGATGACGGCCTTGAATCACAATATCGAAGATCGAACGCTGGCAGTCGAGCCTCATTTGACGATTGAAATCCCTGGCGTCAATACGGCGGCACTTTTGGAGCTACATCCACTGACGACCAAGCTTAAGCAAAATGAAAATTTGAAAGTGCAGATTTTTGAAAACCAGGATGTAATTCTGCGAACCATGGACGGCCACTTTCGCGGCGCTGTGGCTCGAGGCCTTTCACAAGACAGTCTCAACCGCATGATTTTTCAAATGCAAAAGCTCGACGTCAAAAAACGAACTGAACCCTTGATGCCAGAAATTCTAGCGCCGGAAGAAATTTTGATCGGCGTTGATTTGGCAGTTTCACTTGGAGTTTTTGAGGGAGACTCCTTGATGGTGATCCCTCCGGAAAGTCTTTTGCTGCCGCCCAGCGAGGCTCCGAGATATGAAAAAGTAAGAGTAAAGAAAATCATTTCCACAAGCCTAGCCGATGTGGACTCGCAAAATATTTTTTATGTTCGCGATCACACCATGAAGATGCTGAAAAATGCCGAGAGTCGAAAGACGGGGATCGAAATTTGGACGCCAAATCCCAATGAAGCCGAGTCCTACAAATCCGAGATGAAAGCATTTCCTGAGGTTCGAGTGCAGACCTGGAAGGAGCGGAACTCGGCTCTATTTCTCGCTTTGCGCTTAGAGAAAATCGTCATCACTTTGTTTTTGAGTTTAGCCGCGCTGATTGCCAGCTTCTCGATGGTTTCTGTTTTGGTTCTGTTGATTTCGCAAAAGCGAAAAGAAATCGGACTGCTTCAAGCAATTGGTTTATCGACCGCCAAGGTCCGCCAGATGTTTATGCAGATTGGACTTTGCCTCGGAGCTTTGGGTTTAGGAGCCGGATTGCTGATCGGATCGATTGTCAGTTACTGGATTGAAAAACATCCCCTGAATCTCTTACCGGATATCTATGTAGACTCGCAAATTCCAGCCTACCTGGATGGCAGCTTTGTCTTGATCGTCTTATTGGTCGGAAGCTGTATCGGAATCTTGGGAAGTTACTACAGCTCTCGAGGAGCCGCTCTGATTTTTCCATCCGAAGCGCTGAAAGCAAAAAACTAAAGCGCTAGGGCCTGCGCCCGTTCAGGAGAGGCTCGTTGCTCGGGCCTTGCATGAGCCTCGTTCCCTTTTCAAAATCGCTGATCCACAAAAAACTGGGGCGAGAAAACTGTCGAAAGTTCAGACAAAAATTGTCAGCAGAAGTAAAATTTTCGCTCTCTGAAAACAGCTCGAGCCATGTGTTTGAAAAAGGAGTAAGAAGGCACCCATGGGACGGCAGTTGAATTTTAAAAATCAATCTCAAATTATCAGTCTGGTCTTGCTTGTTGGGATTTTATTTATGGCAAGCCTTCATCATGCAGGTTTTTCCAATTCTCAGTCGGCGCAATCCCAGCTTCAGTCGCAGGCTACTGATCATTCCGGATCGGAAAAATTAGACACTCACTTGGAAGTCTCGGAGAGCCTCGGTCAGCGAGGTTTTGAGGTCGGTGCTGGGCTTTCTTTGGCCGATAATCAGCGCGCAGGGAACGCCAAAGTTTCCAGCGGGGAACGTCTTCGTCAGTGAGCCGGGGATCACAACGGACCCGGCAGGAACTCGGCCTTGGTAGATTTTTTGCTCTGGCCCTGTGACATCAATGATTTTTGTACTGGCTGTGAGCGTGACTCCAGCGCCTAAGACGGCACTCTCTTCGACTCGCACTCCTTCAACAACGATGGCTCGGCTGCCGAGAAAGCAATTATCTTCAATGATCACCGGATCGGCTTGCAAGGGCTCAAGCACTCCGCCAATTCCGACTCCGCCTGAGAGATGGACATTTTTTCCAATCTGAGCACAGCTCCCAACAGTGGCCCATGTGTCGACCATTGTGCCGGATCCAACATAGGCTCCTATGTTCACAAAGGAAGGCATAAGAATCACACCAGGTTCCAGGTGACTTCCGAAGCGAGCCAAAGCCTGAGGCACAACTCGAACGCCCATCTCAGGCGTCCAAGTCTTCAAAGGAATTTTATCAAAAAATTGCAGATCGCCGGCCTGAATGTGATTCATTTTTTGCGTGCGAAAATAAAGTAAAATTGCTTTCTTGATCCAGCTTTGAGTTTCATATCGATCGCCAGTTTTGATAGCAATTCGAAGCTTGCCTTGATCAAGGCCGAGAATCACATCTTGAATGCTTTGGACTTCACTTGATGTCAGCTGCTCTGTTTTTTTTCCGTTTTGCACCTGCTCGTAAAGTGAATCTATCATCTGCATGTGAGGGGAGGATTTTGCGGTTGCAGTGGTCGAAGTCATCTTGGTCCTCGTTTTTCGC
>JAYUCD010000090.1:0-3635 GCA_043740515.1 Bdellovibrio sp.
CGAACCCGCAACCTGCTGATTACAAATCAGCTGCTCTACCAATTGAGCTAAACCAGCAAATCTTGAGACACGACCGGAAGGTTCTATGAAGATTCCAGCAACGAGTCAAAGCTAATTTGAAAGTTTTTTACGAGTTTGTTGACGATGAGTTTCCGTCAGAGCAATCGCCGTTGCAACCGAAGCGTTGTAGCTGGCCGCGGCACTGATTTGCGGAATGCGAATCAACTCGTCACAGAGTCTTTCGGTTGTGACTCGAAGGCCTTTTTCTTCGGAGCCGATACACCAGACCACTTTGTCTGGAATCTGCAAATCGAAAAGTGAGCGCTCGCCTTCATGTGAGAGACCAAAAACCCAATAGCCATTTTTCTTAAGCTCTTCTAGTGGGTTAGTGAAGTTGGTGGTGCGTTCGACAGGGACATGCTCGACTCCGCCGCAGGCGACTTTGTGAGCTGAGGCGGTCAAACCGACAGCGCGGTCTTCGGGGATGATCAAGCCTGCGACTCCCATGAGCCATGAGGTACGGATGATCGCGCCGAGATTTTGCGGGTCTTCGATACCGTCCAAGACGAGAGCGATTGCTTTCTCAAGGCGAGCCATCTCGGTGAAATTCACCTCGGGAGTCTCACTTGAAAAAACGGCAGCTCCTTGATGGGAGACAGAAATTTTATCGAGGTAGGCAACGGGAACTGTATCGACTTTGAGGCCGCGAGATTTCATTTCGGTTTGCAGCTCGTGAAGATCGGCAGAGGACTCCCAGCCCTGCTTGAGCCAGGCTTGCTTGATGCTCTTTGGTCGGACCTTGAGGACTTCTAAAATGGCGTGCTGGCCAATGATTGCTCTCCACTCGCGTGGCCAATTGGGGCCTCCAGCCTTGAAAACATCATCGGAGCGCTGACCCTTGAAGATGGGCTTTCCTCCTCCTGAACTTTTTGGAGGGCGCTGGGTCGAACGTGCTGAAGCTTTGCCTCGCGCTTGGTCTTTGGATGAAGTGGCTGAGCGAAATGTTTTTTTCATGGAGAATGATGTGTAGCTGATATTTGCTTGGATGAGAAACTCATTGAGAACTTGAGCAAATTTTATCTAGAGTGGCTAGTTTTAAAAATTTGAACTCGAGAAATTTGAAGCGTTGTTCAAATTTTCTCGAGCTCTAGGGAATGATTAGCGTTTTTTAACGTTCAACATTCTCTTTTTGCGCTTGATTCGCTTGGCGTTGGCGCGAGCACTTTTGTTTCTTTTCTTTTTGGTCTTTTTCTTAACTGCCATGATCTCTCCTCTGAAACGGGTTGGTTAAAATTGAATCGCTTTTAAATATTGATTCGCGGCCTGAACCGGATCCTTCGCGTCGATAATAGGCCGACCCACCACCAAAACAGAAGAACCTTTTTGCATCGCCTCTTTCGGCCCTGAAATTCTTTTCTGGTCGCCTTTTTCTTCGTCAGAAAAGCGAATTCCTGGAGTCACCATGAAAAGATTGAGATCTTTCAAAATTTCCATTTCCTCGGCGGAACAAACAATCGACTGCAGACCAGAGCGCTTGACCAACTCGGCCAGCTCTCGCACATGTTCAGGAATTGGTTGAGCGCGGAGATTGGATGGAAGTGAAGCCTCAGTCCAACTTGTCAGAATGGTGACACAGAGAATTCGGAAGGGGCGCCTTTGCGAGAGTTCCATTTCGAGTTTTGCCAAAACTCGCAGGGCTTCTTCTCCTGCAAGTGCGTGGACCGTGACGAGGCTTGCGCCGGCTTCGAAGCTGGCTCGAACACTTGCTTCCATCGTTGACGGGATATCAAAAAACTTGCAGTCGATGAAAACCGGCGCCAATTTTGAAATCTTTTGCACGAGCGCCTGACCGCCTTTGTAGACAAGACGAGGGCCGAGCTTGAATCCACCGACTTGAGACGCCAGTTGCTCTGCAAGCGAAAGGGCCCGTTCTTCGGAATCAACATCCAAGGCAACACAGAGCGGGTTTCTCAGAGGGCTTTTGAGAGAACTCGAATTAATGGACATTCTTTAGGCCTTGAATGACTTTGGTGGCGTGTTCGACGACTAACTCGGGAGATATTTTTGTGACTTCTTTGGTTTTTCTGAGAACCACTTCAATTTCATTTTGCTCGAGGCCTTTTTTTCCAACCACAATTCTCAGCGGCATGCCGAGCAAATCTGCATCCTTGAATTTGAATCCGGGCCGCTCATCTCGGTCGTCTAAAAGCACATCGAGCCCTTTGGCTTTGAGAGCATCGTAGATTTTTTGCGAGGCTTGCATCACCTGCTCGTCTTTCGGGTCTAAACAGCAGATGTGAACTTCGAAGGGTGCAATCGAAACGGGCCAGATGATTCCATCTTTGTCATGGCTTTGCTCGATGCAAGCCTGAACTGTGCGAGTCACTCCGATTCCGTAGCAACCCATTTCAATCACCTTTGCTTTGCCATTGGGATCGAGAAATTGAGCTTTCATTTTTTCCGAGTATTTGGTTCCGAGATAAAACACATGGCCAACTTCGATTCCGCGGTAAGCCTTGAGTAGCCCTTTTCCGTCGGGCGATTTGTCGCCAACTTTGGCCATTCGAAGGTCAGCCACTTTGGCCGCTTTGAAATCGCGAGAGTGATTGACGTTTTTAAAATGGAAAGCGTCTTCGTTGGCGCCGGTGATGTAATTTTTCAAGGATTGAATTCCATTGTCCGCGTAGATTGGAATCCGAAGCCCGACTGGCCCACAACTTCCCGGCGAAGCTCCACTGACTTCTTTGACTTCTTCATCGTTCAGCATCCGAGGAGGATTGCTCATTCCGAGGAGGTTTTTCAGTTTGATCGGATTGACTTCATCTGATCCTCGCAAAAGAACGGCGAAGGCTTTTAGAGCTTTGTCCTTTGGATCGAGACCCTCATTGCTTGAGAAAAAGAGAGTTTTCACCAATTGAGCGTCGGCAAGACCTGTGAGTTTTGCCAGATCAGCAATTGTTTTTTGATTCGGAGTCGGGAATTTTTCGACTGCTTTTTCAATCGAGTTATCCACAAGTTTAGCCACCCCTTCATCTGGGTCAATCGCGGGACAGACTTCGATGTTGGCGGCAAAATCCGATTGGTCAGAAACAAGCAAGGCATCCTCACCCGCCTCGGCAAGCAGCTGGAATTCGTGGGTTTGAGATCCTCCGATGTTTCCAGCATCGGCTTGAACGATTCGATAATTCAAACCCAGTCGATCAAAGATCGCACGGTAGGCATCGTACATGACTTGATAGGTTTTCAGAGCGCTATCTTGATCTTTGTCAAAACTGTAAGCATCTTTCATGCTGAACTCTCGTCCACGCATCAAACCAAAACGCGGACGAATTTCATCTCGGTATTTGGTTTGAATTTGATAGAGAGTCTTCGGCAGATCCCGGTAAGATTTCAGATCATGTCGAATGTAATCAGTTACGGCCTCTTCGTGAGTAGCTCCCAGACAAAACCAATGATCATTTCGATTTTGAAATTTGAGCAAGCCGGCGCCCATTTCTGTCCAGCGGCCGGTTTCCTCCCACAACTCTCGCGGGTGAACCATCGGCATCAGAATTTCAGTGCAACCTCTTTGGTCCAACTCTTGTCGGATGATGTTTTCAAATTTTCGAATCGCTCGCAGCGCCAGATTTCCGTAG